>CAYPHE010000377.1:0-2579 GCA_964410075.1 uncultured Polaribacter sp. | reverse complement strand
ATGTACTTATAACGTGTATTACGTATCATTCTAGAAGGAAAAACTTCAGAATTTAAGATATTCTGATTGGTTCTTACTCCATACACATATTTATTTACTGATACATCTTTACCTTCTAATATGGGTAAAAAACTAGTACCATCCATATCGCCAGCTAATTCGCCTCCTGCAATTTTCATAAAGGTTGGCAAAACATCTGTATAATGAATCAACTGATTTGAAGTAGATCCTGGTTTAATTACTTTTGGCCAACGCGCTACAAATGGCACTTTTA
Organism: uncultured Polaribacter sp.; assembly: GCA_964410075.1. Lineage (GTDB taxonomy): Bacteria > Bacteroidota > Bacteroidia > Flavobacteriales > Flavobacteriaceae > Polaribacter. Next base: position 2,305 of record CAYPHE010000377.1, on the reverse strand, counting down.
AACCAATATCTTTTACCGTAAATTTACCTGAAACCCCGTGATCTGCACTGTAAATAAATAATGTGTTATCACCTAAATACTCATCTACCAATTTTAAAACACCTTCTATTTGTGTGTTATCTTCTTCAATACTTCTGTAATACCCTGCTTTCTTTTTTACAAAAGCTTTGTCATTTTTTTTATCCTCATTAAATGGGAAAAACTTAATAGCTTCTGCTTTCGGATTTTCAACATCAAAATACTTTCCATGTGGGTATTTTGAAGTGATAAACATACAGAATGGTTTTTTCGTTGATTGGAAATAACTTTCTATACTATCTAAAGGAATATAATCTCTAGGCACACCCTTTTTAGGAACTGGTTCCCATTCTTTATCCCACTGGTATACACTTGCTGGTTTTACATGACTTTTACCTGCCAGAACAACTTCGTAGCCCAATTTTTTCATTCTAGAAGTTACACTTTCAATATTGGGTCTTGTAGCTGTATGGTTGGCAAAACAACCATTTTTAACAGGATAATTTCCTGTAAAAAGTTGCGATCTACTAGGTGCACAAATAGCCTGTGCTGTAAATGCATTGGTAAATAACATACCTTCTGTTGCCAAACGATCTACGGCAGCAGTATTTACTTTTTCATTACCATAACACCCATAATCATATACATCTTGGTCATCTGCTAAATAAAAAATTAGATTGGGTTGATTCTCCTTTGTTTGTGTTGCATTTGTTTTAGAAATAGCTTTAGATGTATCCGTTTGTTTTACGCCAGAACATGCTGCTAGTAAAATTGAAGCACATAGTATTGGGAATAAAAGTAAGTTTTGTTTATTCATTGTCTTTGCTACTTATTTTTTATATGTTTTTACCCCATCCTTTTTTGGAAAAGGTACATTTTCTCCATTTTTTACCCAAGTTCCTGTAGGTGCATTGTTAGCTTTTAACCATGCCAACATATCTGCATTCATTTGTAGAGCGATTTCCATTTCTTTGGATGTAGGATTCTTTAAAACATTTCTTTTTTCAGAAATATCTTTTGTGATATTATACATTTCAAATACTTCAGTTTCATAAAAATAAAACAACTTAAAATATTCTTCTCCTACTCTTGTTTGAATTAATGTTGATGGCGAAAAACGTTCATCCATATATCCTGGAAGATGCCAAAACAAATTATTTCTTGAGATTCTTTTTGCTTCTCCTGTTAAAACTTTTGCAAAAGAAGCTCCATCAAATTTAGGTTTACTACCATCTTTCTTTTTTAATTTGGTAATATCTACATCAGCTAAATCTGCTAAAGTGGGTAAAAAATCGATGCAATGCACGGCTTGATTGGTTACTGAATTTTCTTTTATCACATTTGGATATCTAAAAATTAAAGGCACTCTAAGACCACCTTCTGTTAAATTTCCTTTTCTACCTTTTAAAGGATTATTTTCTCTTAATCCTCCATTATCAGAATAAAAAATGAAAATAGTATTGTTGGTGATATCATCAGCAAAATTACCATCGCCATTGGGGTCTTTTAATGCGTCATTTATTTTTCCTACATTTTGATCCAACAACTCAATCATTGATGCATATTCTGCTGCTCTAGGGTTCAATCCTCTTTTTAGATATTTTTCCGTTAAATCTTTTCTACCTGTCACTTTTGTGTGTACAGCGTGAAAAGGCACATATAAAAAGAAAGGATTTTCGTCTTTTGCTTTTTCTTTGATATAATCTACAGAGAAATCTCCAATGGCATCTGTAAGATGTTTTGGAGTTCCTTTTAAAAGAGCTACATCTCCTTGAGAATGGTAAGGCTTTAAAGTTGTGTTGATGTATTCATCATCGTAAGGATTTGCGTATTTATCTACAAACTCCGAATTAAACGTCCATCCTTTTTTATCAGAATTTAAGGCTAAATAAAACTTTTTCGTTCTTTTTCCATGAATGGGAGCTGCTATTATATGATGAATATCTGCTGGTAAATCAATTCCATAATCGCCCACTAAAGGGTGTGGAGTACCATGACTTTTACCCACTAAAGCAGTTTGGTATCCTTTTGTTTTTAGTACATCAAACATATTGATACCATCTTCTGCAATTACCTTTTTTTGCTTATAGGGTTCAATAAGTACATTTGGAAACCCTTTAGTTCTTTTGTCTTGTCTTTTTAAAGACCCCACATTATACACCTGATTATCTATACCTGTTGCATATTGTCCGCTAATTAAAGCCGCTCTTGATGGCGCACAATTTTGATTGGTATAGGCATTTGTAAAAGACATTCCTTGAGATGCCAATTTATCGATTACAGGAGT
>CAYPHE010000376.1:0-2588 GCA_964410075.1 uncultured Polaribacter sp. | reverse complement strand
GGTGATGTTTCTGCAGAAGTAATTGCTACAGATTTTGACGGAATGGTTAGAGAGGGAGAAGCATTGGCTGCTTTAAACCCACAAATTGTGGTAAAATTACCAATGATTAAAGATGGTATAAAAGCTTGTAAATATTTTACTGAAAAGGGAATTAAAACTAATGTAACTTTAGTATTTTCTGTTGGTCAAGCATTATTGGCAGCAAAAGCAGGAGCTACTTATGTTTCTCCTTTTATTGGTCGTTTAGATGATATTTCTACAGATGGTTTGCATTTAATTGCTGAAATAAGACAAGTTTATGATAACTACGGTTTTGAAACTCAAATTTTAGCAGCTTCTGTTCGTCATACAATGCATGTTGTAGATTGTGCAAAAATTGGTGCAGATGTAATGACAGGACCTTTAAGTGCAATTGAAGGTTTATTAAAGCACCCATTAACTGATAATGGTTTGGCTAAATTTTTAGCAGATTACAACAAAGGAAACTAAACAACGGAGTTGGTTTTTGTAACAAAAAATCAGAGAGTAAAATGTTTTACTTTCTGATTTTTTTATGCTTTAAAACTTTTTGACTTTGTAACTTTGCTTCTTAGAAACTCTAAAATGTATCCTAAAAAAGAACTGGCACAAATGGTTATTGCAGCATGCTATCAATTTAATATTGATACAGTTGTTATTTCTCCAGGTTCTAGAAACGCACCATTAACAATTGGTTTTTCCAATCACTCAAAAATTGAAACATTAAGTGTTGTTGATGAACGTTGCGCTGCTTTTTTTGCATTAGGGGTGGCTCAGCAAAAGCAAAAACCAGTAGCCGTTTTATGTACTTCTGGTTCTGCTTTGTTAAATTATTATCCTGCAATTGCAGAAGCTTTTTATAGTAATATTCCTTTAATTATTTTATCTGCAGATAGACCAAAACACTTGATAGATATTGGTGATGGGCAAACGATTAGACAAGAAAATGTGTTTCAAAATCATATTTTATTTTCTGCAAATTTGGTAGAAAGTGATGCTGTAAATTTAGAAACAGATTTGGCGATTAACCAGCAAAACTCTCAGTTGTTAGGAGAGGCTTTGCAAATTGCAACTTCTCAAAAAGGTCCTGTTCATATTAATATTCCGTTTAATGAACCGTTGTACGATACGGTAACAGAGTTGAAAAACTTTCAGTTTCCGAACATATCTATGAGTTTTTTAGATAATACTAATATAGATTATCAAAAACTGGCATCTATTTGGAATTCATCTGAAAAGAAAATGATTTTAGTTGGGGTAAATTATCCTAATGAAGATTTGCATAATTTGATAGATTTGTACGCGGAAGATGATTCGGTATTAATTTTTACAGAAACTACTTCTAATTTGCATCATGAAAAAGTAATCAATTCTATAGATCAATTGATTTTTTCGTTTACCAAAGAGGAGTTTAATAATTTACAACCAGATATTTTAATCACCTTTGGTGGAATGATAATTTCTAAGCGAGTAAAACGTTTTTTAAGAGAATATCAACCCAAACACCATTGGAATATTGATGAGAAAAAGGCAACGAATACATTTTTTTGCTTAACAGAATTTATTCAAACAAGTCCAGTAGATTTTTTTACAAATTTTAATCAATTTATTTCTAAAAGCACAAGCAGTTACCAATTGAAATGGTTAGAATGTAGAGATGAAAGAAGAAAGAAGCATACAGCGTATTTTCAAAACATTTCTTACTCTGACTTTAGTGTTTTTAAAACGGTGTTAGAAACGTTGCCAGATAATTCTCAGTTACAAGTTAGTAATAGTGCTATTATAAGATATGCACAATTATTTACAATAAATAAAACGGTAGAGGTTTTTTGCAATAGAGGTACAAGTGGTATTGATGGCAGTACAAGTACAGCAATTGGGGCTGCTTTTGCATCAGAAAAACAAACTGTTTTTATAACAGGAGATTTAAGTTTCTTCTATGATAGTAATGCATTGTGGAATACAAACATTCCAAAATCTTTTCGAATTATTTTAATAAATAATAACGGAGGTGGAATTTTTAAAATTATTCCTGGACCAAAAACTACCAATGCGTTACCTTACTTTGAGACACCTCATGGTTTAACAGCAGAGTATTTATGCAAAATGTACGGTTTTAATTATGCTGCAACTGCATCTGTAAAAGAAATAGAAAACGAATTGACTGAATTTTACGCGCAAAGCGAACAACCAAAACTATTGGAAATTTTTACGCCAGCAAACACAAACGATTCAGTATTAATGGATTATTTTAAATTTATACAATAATGGAATTGAAAGAAGGAGAAAAAGTAAACTTAAAAATTATAGAAGAAACCACTTTAGGTTATTCTGTAATGATAGATAACGAATTTGAAGGGTTATTGTATAGAAATGAAGTTTATAAAGATATAGAAGTTGGTTTAGAAACAACTGGATATATTAAACAGATTCGTGAAGATGGCAAAATAGATGTGGCGTTAAGACCACAGGGCTTTGAAAATGTTATTGATAGTGATGTAGATAAAATTTTAGAAAAGCTAAAAGAAAGTCACGAAGGTTTTTTAATGCTTACCGATAAAAGTTCTCCA
>CAYPHE010000375.1:0-2589 GCA_964410075.1 uncultured Polaribacter sp. | reverse complement strand
AAAATTATTTTTTATTGACTATTGGAAGTAATAAGAAGGCCAAACCTCCAAAAATGATAATCATTGCTGTTTGGGCTGCCCACATCACACTACCAAATGCAGTTGCAGGTTCTTTTAAAACACCAAATAACTCGAAAGCACTTGCTACTGCTAAAGGATATAATCCTACTCCTCCATTAGTTGCTGCAATAGAAAATCCACCAGCTATAAAACCAACTAAAATACCTCCAATAGGAACTTCTAAACCGCTAATTGCAGGAATTGTTGCCCAAAACATAGCAACATACATTACCCAAATAAAAACAGTGTGAAAAATAAAAGCCCACTTTTTTTTCATTTTTAAGATGCTTGATACGCCTTCTACAAGACTTAAAATAAAAGTTTTAATTTTAAGTAAAAATCCTTTTTTGGCCTTTTTTACAAAAAGAGAGAAAACAATAACACTAAAAATGAGTCCAATAATAATTATTCCTATTTTAAGAGGATTAAAATTTTTGGATACGAGATCGATGATATAATCAAATTGAAAAAATAAGGTGATTCCAATAATAATAAACATCATTATTAAATCTGCAATACGTTCTGCTACTATAGTTCCAAATCCTTTTTCAAATGGAATTTTCTCGTAATTTACCATTACTGTAGCTCTAGAAATTTCTCCTGCTCTAGGAATAGCTAAGTTTACAAAATAACCAACTAAAACCGCTAAAACACTATTATAAAATTTAGGTTGATAACCTATAGGCTCTAACATAAATTTCCATCGATATGCTCTAGAAATATGGCTTAAAATTCCAAAAAACAAACCTAAACAGACCCACCAATAATTAGCATTTTCAAAATACTCTAATAATTTTTGTGGAGGTATTACGGTAAATAAATACCAAACTAACACCCCCCCAAGTAAAAGTGGAAGTATTGTTTTTAGTATTTTTTTGATATTCAAAATTTAGGTAAGTGTGTTATCTGCCTCATTTGGAAAAACCAAAGCTGGCTTAAATTTTTTGGCCTCTTCTAATTCCATAAAAGCATATACTATTAAAATTAGTACGTCTCCCTTTTGAACTCTTCTTGCAGCAGCACCATTTAAAGTTAACTCGCCACTACCTCTTGGTCCTGGAATTGCATAGGTTTCTAAACGCTCGCCATTGTTATTATTTACTATTTGTACGCGTTCTCCTTCAATAATATTTGCAGCATCCATTAAATCTTCATCAATAGTAATACTGCCTATATAATTTAAATCTGCACCTGTAACTTTTACACGATGAATTTTAGATTTTACTACTTGTACTAACATGCTACAAAAATAATATATTTTAAATTATAAAGGTTACAGTGCAATGTTATCAATTAATCGAATTTCTCCTGCAAATACTGCTATAAAAGCACGATATTTCTTATCAGATTCTATCTTTTCTACAGGTTTTAATGTGTTTTCCTCAGCAATAACAAAATACTCTAAATCTAAAATACTATGGTTTTTAAACGAATTTGTTACAAATTGTTTAATATCAGTAAAGTTTTCGTCTACCTTTTTTTGTTTTATGAATTGCAAAACACGATAAATAAAAGGAGCAGCTACTCTTTGTGTTCTAGACAACCGTTCGTTTCTAGAACTCATTGCCAAACCATCTTTTTCTCTAAAAATGGGCATTCCTTTTACAGTAATATCAAAATTACAGGTTGCAGTTAGTTTTTTTATAATTTGTAACTGTTGAAAATCTTTTTCTCCAAAATAAGCATTATCTGGATCTACAATTTCAAATAACGATTTTACAATGGTGCCTACTCCATCAAAATGATTGGTTCTAAATTTACCCTCCATTTCTTTTTCTAAACCACCAAAATCAAACTTTTCTGAAATAACATTATTTCCATAAATATCTTCTACAGAAGGAGCAAAAAGTACATTACATTTATGTGCTTCTAGCAACTGCTTGTCTTGCTGAAATGTTTTTGGATAATTATCCAAATCGTTTTTATTATCAAACTGTGTAGGATTAATAAAAATACTAACCACAACAACATCATTTTCTTTTTTAGCAGTTTCTAATAAAGACAGATGACCTAAGTGTAATGCCCCCATTGTTGGAACAAAACCAATCGTTTTTTTGTTTGATTTTAAATTAGAAATAAATGACGTTAAAACTTGTTTTTTATCGAAAAAATGCATTTAAAAAGCTTGTAAACAACTGCAAACTTAACTATTTTAACACGTCATTTGCACAAAAATTTGTATTTTTGCACTTCTTATAAAAAGAGTTTGATTTAATGAAGGACAAGAGAATACTATTTGTTTCGTCTGAAGTGGTTCCTTACTTACCAGAAACAGAATTATCATCGACTGCATTTAATGCAGCAAAAAATGCACATTCTAAAGGAGTACAAACCAGAATTTTTATGCCAAGATATGGTGTAATTAATGAAAGAAGACACCAATTGCACGAAGTAATTCGCCTGTCTGGAATGAATTTAGTAGTTAATGATATGGACATGCCATTAATTATTAAAGTAGCTTCTATTCCAAAAGAAAGAATGCAAGTTTATTTTATTGATAACGAAGAATATTTTAAAAGAAAAGCCGTT
>CAYPHE010000374.1:0-2589 GCA_964410075.1 uncultured Polaribacter sp. | reverse complement strand
TTTTTAAAAGGAAACAACCCAAAAATAAAAGAACAAAAAATACCAATAGCTATTACCAAAGAAGTGTCTAGCACTTGTAAAAAAGCAAGCAATAAAAAGGTAATTGCTAAACGGCTTATCATTTCTGTTTGATAGGTTACCGATAAAGATTTGAGTTCTTTCTTCCCTTGAAAAACACCTCTATTTACACTCATTAAAAAGTAAAAAGGTACTCCCAACCCAAAAACAACAAACATGTTTGATGATGTTGTTTTAAAGAAATGCTGTAAGTCTGTTGCAAAAAAGACAATTGCTATACCTAGTACAATTCCGGTTATTAAAGCATTTCTAAACGTGTTTGAAATAAAGGCTGTAAAAACAGATTTTTCAAAAACTACAGAAAACTTTGCTGTTACTAGTTGAAAAGTCATCGCTACAAAAGAAAGCACCAATAAAAATGTGATTAATATGGCTGCATCTGCAAATTTTTCTGGTCCTAACACTCTACCTAATACTAAATTATAAAGGTAGTTGCCTCCGTTTACCAAAAGCACGCTTAGCATAAACAATTGCTCTGGTTGTATTTTTTTTCTGATTTTTTGTAAAGCGATTTCCATAATATATTATGCTACTTTTTGATTAAATTGATCGTAAATATCTTTGCATCCGTAACCAATAATAGAAAATGTCTTGTTGCCTTTTTCTGCTTTGTCCATCATAAAAAATAATGCTTGTAAGCCTTGCTTGTCTATTGCATTAATTTCTTCTATGTTAATTACTATTTTATTTTCCTTTCTAAAAAGTTGATTGAAATACGTAATAAGAACTAATTTTGACATCACATTTATTTGCCCTTTTAAGTAGTACGCTCCTTTTTTTTGTGTAATTTGTAAAGCCATGATTTTTTTGTTTTAGTGTTATTATCTGCTACAAATATCATAAGGAAACTCTCATTAAATATACTAGTGTAGACGAATGACCGAATTGTTCCGATTAATGATTTATAGCTATTGCTTAACTTGCTTTTAGAAAATTAAACTACATGATGCTAAGAAAAACACTATCCCTTTTTATACTTTTAACTACTATTTCTTTGTGTTCTCAAGACATGAAAGAAGGTTTTACCTATTTAGAAACTGGTAAATACCAAAAAGCTGAATCTTTTTTTAAAGTAATCTTAAAAGATTTTCCTAAAAACAAAACAGCTAGACTTTGTTACGGTAGAGCTGTTGGTTTAAATGGAGGGGCTACTAAAGCCGTACAATTATTTACCAGTCTTTTAAAAGACTACCCAAACGATTTTGAAGTAAAATTAAATTATGCTGAATCTTTATTGTGGAGTAAGCAATTTGATAAAGCGAAAAACTATTATAAAAACTTGGTAAAAGAAAATGCTCAAAGTTTTCCTGCATTATTAGGTTACGCAAATACTTTATCGAATTTAAAAGAGTATAATGATGCCTTAGTTTATGTTGATAAAGCTTTGACCGTTATTCCTGGTAACCCAAATGCTTTGGTTTCTAAAAAATACATGAGATTGGGTTTGGCTAATCAAAAAATTGAAACTCGTGAATACAACGTTTCTGAAAAATTACTAAATGAAAATTTAGTAATTTTTGAAAACGACAAAGAAACATTACTCAATTTAGCCAATTTATATTTGATTTCTGAGCAAATTGACAAAGCAAAAGATGCTTTTGAACAACTTGGAGAAAATCCAAAAAATAAATTAACCGCTTTAAATGGCATTGCTTTAACTTACCATTTAAATGGCGATGAAAAAACGGCATTTGCTACCAGTAAAATAGCTTTAGAAAGTATTGATGACAATACGTCTAAAACGTTACAAAATCAAACAAAAGAAAGATACGTACAAGCCTTAATCTGGAACAGCAAATACAAAGAAGCTGAGGCGGAAATCAATACACTCTTAAAGGATAATAAAGATCCAGAAAACTGGATGCTTTCTTTAAGAGCAACATTAAATACCTATAAGAGTGACTTTAAAAAGAGTTTAGACGATTACAATCTTATTTTACAACAAGACAGTACTTCTTTTGATGGCAACTTAGGAAAAGCCAATGCTTTAAAAGCTTCTGGCTATATAAACAGGGCGTATAAAAGTGCAGAAAACACTTTAAAGTTTTACTATAACCAAAAAGATGCTGTCAATTTTATCAAGCAATTGGATCAAAGTTTTATTCCGCTTGTAGAAACCAAAATAAGCTACTCTTTTGATAATGGTGATAACATTGCGTATTCGTATACCGCAAATACAGTGTTTCCATTATCAACAAAACTTAAGATTTTAGCCAATTACAATTATAGAACAACTTCTAATGATGTTACCATACAAGAGGCAACCGCAAACAACCTTTTGCTTGGAGCCGCTTATCAAATAAAAAATAACGTAATCTTAAAAGGAAGCTTCGGGGTAACCTCTTCCAATTCTGATGTAAACGACTTCAATCAGTTTATTACTGATATGGCTTTAGAAATAAAACCTTTTAAACTCCAAAACTTAGAGTTGGGTTATAAAAGAGATATTCAGAATTTTAATGCCGAATTATTAAATAGAGAAATTATACAAAACAATTGGATTGTAAATTA
>CAYPHE010000373.1:0-2600 GCA_964410075.1 uncultured Polaribacter sp. | reverse complement strand
TTACAACTTCAACTTTAATTGTTCTGGCAACAATTTAAACGTTTTTCTGTGGTATTTGGTAGCTCCAAACTGTCTGATTGCATTTCTATGTTCTTTGGTTGGGTAGCCTTTATTTTTTTGCCAATTGTACACAGGAAATTCTTCATGAATTTTAGCCATATATTCATCTCTATATGTTTTTGCTAAAACAGATGCTGCTGCAATACTCAAGTATTTTGCATCTCCTTTTACAATGGTTTCATGCGGAATTTCTTTATAATTTCGAAACTTATTACCATCTACAATAATAAACTCAGGTTGAATTTTAAGAGATTCAATAGCACGATGCATTCCCGTAATTGAAGCTTGCAATACATTAATCTTATCTACTTCGTCTTGCCAAACAAAAGAAACCCCAAAAGCCAAAGCCTCTTTTTCTATAATTGGCTTTAATAGCATTCTGTTTTTTTCCGAAAGTTGTTTAGAATCATTCAATAAAGGATGAGTAAAATGCTCAGGTAAAATTACCGCAGCAGCAACTACTGGTCCAGACAAACAACCTCTACCTGCTTCATCTGTACCAACTTCTAAAGAAAAACCACTATAATTTGCTTGTAACATTAATACAAATTAACAATTTTCAAAATAATTAATTCAAAATACTTTCGTTTAATTATTTTACATTTGCGCTGTCTTAATTGTACTATGAATCGTTGTTCGAAATTTCTTTTTTTCTTTCTTCTTTTGCTTGCAAATATTGCTTTTGCTCAGCGTATTTTAAACGATAACAATATTGACACCTTTGGTGTTCAAGACTCTATTCCTAAAAAGGGAGAAATAACGGTTACACTTTCTGGTAAGACAAGTTACAAAGATTATAAAGTAATTTCTCATAATAGAGATACTACCTATATAGATACCACTTTAACCATTCAAAAAGAATACAAATACAATTTTTTAAGAAAAGACCTTTTCGAATTACAAGAATTTCACAACCAAGGTTTACCATTAAATAGTTTAGCATACTCTTTTAGTAATACAAGTGCTTTACCAGATATTGGGTTTAGCGCAAAACAGTTTCCTTATTTAGAAGTTGAAGACATAAAATATTACGAAGTACCAACCACTACTTCAGAAATTTTATATAGAACTGGTTTACAACAGGGTCAAGTCTTAGATGCTATGCTTACCGCAAATTTTTCTAAAAGATTTAATCTTTCGATTGCTTATAAAGGTTTGCGTTCTTTAGGTGCTTACCGAAGATCTTTAGTTAGTAATGGTAATTTTAGAACCACGGCTTCTTATAAAACTAAAAACGATAAATACCAATTAAGACTTCATGCTACTTCGCAAGATTTTTTTAACCAAGAAAGTGGTGGTTTAACGGACGAAAGTCTTACTAATTTTATTAACAATGACCCTGATTTTGAAAATAGAGGGAATTTAGATGTAAACTTAGAAAATGCAGATAGTTACTTTAAAGGAGTCCGTTTTTATCTAGAACACAGCTATAAGTTGTTTGGAAAAAAAGATACTACATCTGTAAAGAATTTTAGCAATTTAAAAGTTGGTCATGTTTTAAATACGGAAACCAAAGAGTTTTTTTTCAATCAATCTACCACCACCGAAGCTATTTTTGGAACTTCTAGTTCTTCTGATGCGAATAGCAATCGAGTAGAAAGTACTACAACCAATAACGAAGTAAACTTAGAATTTAATTCTAAATATGTTTTAGGAAAACTAAAAGCAAAAGCGAATCTAATTAGCTACGAATATGGCTACGATACTATTTTAAATTCAAATAGTGCTATTTCTAAATCGAAATTACAAGGAACTGCTGTTGGCATTGGTGCTGCTTGGAATGCAAAAATTAAAAATTTTCAATTGAATGCTAGTGCAGATTTAATTCCTGGTAGCGCACGACTGTCTGGAAATTTTATAAAAGGAGAAGCTGTTTACGAAAAAGACAGTGTTTTTAGAGTAAAAGGAAATTTACTATTAAGTTCTAAATCGCCAAACTTTAACACACTACTGCATCAAAGTGAATATGATATTTACAATTGGCAAAATTCTTACAATAACGTAAATACCCGTGATTTAGCCTTTACAATACAAAGTAAATGGATTAATGGATCTATAAACGCTACTAATATAGACAATTACACCTATTTTGATGAAAATAATTTACCTCAGCAGTTCGAAAATCAGGTAGTATATTTAAAAGCAAAAGTAAATCGAGAATTTAAGTTTTGGAAATTTGCTTTAGACAATACAATTATGTACCAAAATGTTTCTGCGGGAAGTGAAGTATTTCGTGTACCAGAATTGGTTACCAGAAACACATTGTACTATATGGATAATTGGTTTAAAGGCGATCCTATGCTCGTACAAATAGGTGCAACTTTTAAGTATTTTACAGAATACAACATGAATGCTTACAATCCACTATTGGGTGAATTTACACTTCAGAACGAGACTTTAATTGGTTTTCCAACCATAGATGTTTTTTTTAATGCTCGAGTACGAAGAACCCGTATTTACTTTAAGATTGATAATGTTACTTCTGGATTTACTGAAAAGAATTATTTTTCTGCTCCAAATTATCCTTTTAGAGATTTTAC
>CAYPHE010000372.1:0-2600 GCA_964410075.1 uncultured Polaribacter sp. | reverse complement strand
TGTAGAACGTAAATCAGTTATATCCCAGTTACTTTTGACAAGATTTTCATGTTTTGGAGCATAGAACTCTTTTTTTGTTGAAAAAGAAGGTAGTGTATTTTTGAAAATACCTATACTAGAATTTATAATACCGTATAAACCGATTCCACTATGGCTATATATATTTAAAAATGAAAATTGTGGCTTACCTGCAATTCTAATGACATAACGCCCAAATACTTCATAATGATACATGTCTTGTTTATATGGAAATTTTGTAATTTCTACACTTTTAACTTCTTCTATAGGAATGTTTTCTAATAAATGATAATCTCTAAGTATAACAGGCTTACCATCTACAATAACAAAAGTAAAATCTGTTTCATATACTTTTAGTAATTGAAAATTACCAAGTGTTCTTGAATTAGAGGTTAGTATTCTAACATCATTAGGATATTTAAATTTTAGAAGACTGTAAAGTCCAGACATCCATTTTTCGTTTTTTGCTTTTAATTCTTCATTTTCGATAACTACATCAGGTTCACCATGTTCTTTATTCATTTTTTCTTGAATAGAATTAAGTAGTCTAGTTTTTACCACTACTTCATCTAATGCAAAACCATTTTTGCCAACACTAAAGGGATTTTCTATTGCATATCGTTTTCTATTTTCAGCTAAATAGATTTTATATTGATCTGCTAGCTGAAGTTCTTCTTGTTTTTTAAAATTTATTGGGAGAGCTTTCTGCTTGTCTATATTTACGGTTAATTCCTTCTTTTTACCTTTGTGATTTTTGGTTTGTATAATATATTCTAAATCGTCGTTATAAATATCTTGTAATGCAAAAGAAAACTTCCCCAAGCTATCTACATAACTAACAGCAGCTTGTAGGTTTTCTTTTCCTTTAGCCATTAATGTTAATTGTACTGGTTTTTTTCGTCTACGTTTAACATATTCTTCTATATTGCCAGAAATTTGTAAACCCTTTTCAGGAGCTATTTTAAATTTTTCTTCATTTTCAACTGGTTTGTAAACATAATTTCTCCATCCTTGAGTAAGTAACAAGGCATCCATAGCATAAAATCTACGTTTGTTATTAGTATCAAAATAAAAATTAGGTTGTTCAATACTACCTTTTAGTTCAGATTCTAATAAGAAATACGATAAAATATTGCCTCTTTTCAATTGCATTTCACCCAATTGTTTTTTATTTATGACAAGAAAAGAGGTGTTGTTTTTTTGTTGTAAGCTATCTTTATTTTTAATGTTGATATCAAAAACAATTTTATCTCTTTGTAGATATCTTCTTTTATCTGTTTTAGAAGAAATTTTTAGTCGATTGTTGTTTTCTTTATAATTAAAAATTAAGCGTTCGCAAATGGGTTGATTGAATTGATTGAAAACAGTAAATGTTACAATGCCTTCAGGAAAAAGTTTTTTGTTATAAGCCATAGAAATTTTTCCTTTTTTACACTGTAGTTTAGTGTTTGCATAGGTAATACCTTTGGCTTGTGCTTTTATGGATAAACTATCTTTAAAAGAAAAACTTGATTTTATATCAATTTTAAAGAAGTTTTTATCTTGTTTAGCAGTTAAAACATAGCCTTTTTTATGAACTTTAGGTAAATTAAATCGGTATTGTATATTATCATTTAATAGAATTTGTGCATGAAAAATTTCATTTAGAGTTGTTTTTAGTTCAAAGAATCCCATACCCAATTCATTACTTTTAAATTGAGTAATTACTTTTCCGTTTTTATCTTTAATAAAGCCATGAACAGGCAAACCTTCATTTTTATAATCCAAAGCTTTAAATCCTACAATACTAGTAAGACCATCTACTAATTTTCCTCCTTCAGGAAAAAATTGTAGATCTATAAAGTTTTTATCTACAGCAATTGTTTTACTAAAAGAGTTGAACGTTTTAAAGTCAAAGTTTTTTATTCTTATAGAGTCTAATTGTACATCAATTTTAGCTTTTACAGCATTTTTAGGCAGTAGGTAGTTTATGGTATAGCTTTTGTCTTTATCGTTATTTTTACTTGCTTTTATAGACTGTTTTTTACCATCAATATTTAAACTTACATTAAGATTTCCTTTAAATTTAGGATTGATGATTCTAGGGAATATTTTAGCAGAGAGTTCTAATTGTTTGTCTTCTTTTTCAGAGATAATAACATCTCTAATAGGTTCTTCGCTCTTTCTTATTTCTCTAGGTTTGTAAATGGTAATATATTTTTTGCTTATAAAGTCATTTTCATTTTCTTTAAAATTAGTATTCCATTTTGTATAAGCACGAATCATATATCTTCCTGAAGAAAGAGGAGCTAGTTCTTGCAATTCAAAAAAGCTGTCTGCAGCTCCATTTTCAATTTTTAAAAGTTTAGAAGCAACAATGCGTTCATCAAAATTTATAAGATCTACATGTAGTACATTACTTAAAGAGGTTGGGTTATGGTTTACATTGGTAACAATAGCTTTAAACCAAACGGTTTGGTCGCTAGTAAAAACGTTACTATTTAGTTGCAAATAAATTTTTTCGGAAAAAGCAATTTTAGCAGTATTGCTTTCATTAGATTTTTGTTGTGCAAATACATTTATATTTGTAAAACAAAATAATA
>CAYPHE010000371.1:1392-2605 GCA_964410075.1 uncultured Polaribacter sp. | reverse complement strand
GCCTGCAAAGGAGATGATAAACTGGTAATGCGTAACTCTATTGGTACTGTAAATAAAGTAATGGTAGTTACCAAGTCTAGTGATTGGAATGGAGATATTGGAAAAACCATTCGTAATTCTTTTGGAAAACTAATGGTGGGTTTACCTCAACCAGAACCTATTTTATCAGTATCTCAGGTTGCTCCAAATGGTTTTGGAAGTATGATGAAAGTAGCACGTAATATTTTAATTATTGGCCAAGGTGATAAGGAAGATTTTTTCGTTAGAAAAAACGTATACGCACAACCACAAACTGTAGTTTATGTATACGGAACAGATGATATTAGTGTACAAAGAATGTTTGAAAAACATGAAAAAGAAATTATAGAAACTTTTCAAAAATCTGATATTAAAGTAACTCAAAATATTTTTAGAAAAAACCAAGTAGATGACTCTAAATACAAAACACTAAAAAATTTAGGCATTTCGTTTACAATACCAAGCAAATTTAGAACTGTAGATGATACTGGAGAATTTTTGTGGTTGAGAAATCACTTAACTAGTGGAATTGCAAAAACAGGAAGTAACAATATCTTGGTTTATTCCATTCCTTTAGAAGATGAGGTCAAAGTTTCTGAAAATATAACTTCGGTTAGAGACAGTATTGGAAAAAAATACATTCCTGGTTCAGACCCAGAAACAATGCACATGATTACAGAAGAAGCTTATACTCCTCATATTTTTGACATTAAAATTGATGGTAAAAAAGCTTATGAAATGCGTGGAAAATGGGAAGTTAAAAACGATTTTATGGCTGGTCCATTTGTAAATTATTCTGTACTAGATAAAACCAACAATAGAGTTATTGTTTTTGAAGGTTTCACCTATGCCCCATCTGTAAACAAACGTGCGTTTCTGTTTGAATTAGAAGCCATTGGGCAATCTATGAAAATTAAGTAAATTATTCTCTAATAGTTATTCTTACCGAAATAGTAGTATAGAAAAATAAAGACACTTCTTTCCATAAAAAGACTTATCAAATAGTTTTTATATATTTGATTATCAACCCAAAACACTTTTTATTATGGAAATGAACTATTATATTCCTTTTATTACGGCATTAATTCCTATGGTTATTGGCAGTATTTGGTATGGTCCTTTATTTGGAAATGCTTGGATGAAACAAGTTGGTTTTACTAAAGAATCTTTAGAAGGAACCAATATGTTTAAAATA
>CAYPHE010000371.1:0-1292 GCA_964410075.1 uncultured Polaribacter sp. | reverse complement strand
TTATGGCCAGAATTTATGGAACATGCAGGACCAATTATTGGAATGCCGTTTTCTTTAGAAGGAGCCGCTTTTTTTGTAGAAGCTGTCGCTTTCGGTTTCTATTTGTACGGATGGAAAAATCTATCTCCAAAATTTCATTGGTTTACAGGTATTATTATAGGTATTGCTGGGGTTTCTTCTGGAATTTTAGTTGTATCCGCCAATGGTTGGATGAACGCTCCATCTGGGTTTGATTACATAAATGGAGCATTTACAAATATAGATCCTGTAAAAGCCTTATTAAATCCAGCATGGTTTAGTCAGGCATTACACATGACTTTAGCAGCATTTACCGCAACAGGTTTTGCTGTAGCTGGTATTCATGCTTTTCAGATTTTACGTAATAAACATGTAGAATTACATAAAAAAGCATTTAAAATAGCCATTACATTTGGTGCTATTGCTGCCATACTTCAACCCATAAGTGGTGATATTTCAGCAAAAGATGTAGCTTCTAGACAACCCGTTAAACTAGCAGCAATGGAAGCACATTACGAAACTTCAAAAGGTGTGCCTTTATATATTGGCGGTATTGTAGATACCGAAAAAAAAGAAGTAAACTATAAAATTGAAATTCCAAAAGCATTATCTTTTTTAGCCTTCGGTGATTTTAATGCCGAAGTAAAAGGATTAAATGATTTTCCTGATGAAGAGATTCCAAATGTAGCTATTGTTCATTATGCTTTTCAGATTATGGTTGGTTTAGGAGGCATAATGATGCTTGCAGGTGTTTGCTTCTTTTTTATTCGTTGGAAGAAAAAACATTGGATGGATAAACGTTTGTTTTGGAAATTATTTGCCATACTTTCTCCAGCAGGATTTATCGCTTTAGAAGCAGGCTGGATTGTTACGGAAGTTGGTCGTCAACCTTGGATTATACATAAAATTATGAAAACTAAAGATGCAGTAACAGCTATGCCTGGCATTGCATACAGTTTGTACATGTACGTTTTAGTTTACGGATTACTAACAGCAACGGTTACTTGGCTAATGATTCGTCAAATAAAAGCATTAAACGAATCTAATACAGAAAAACTATGATAGCTGTTGTTTTATTTTTTTTAGCGGTTTCATTATTACTTTATGTATTGTTAGGAGGAGCAGATTTTGGAGCAGGAATAGTAGAGCTGTTTTCTTCTAAAAGAAATCAAATTATTACCAAAAAAACTATTTATAGAGTTATGGGTCCCGTTTGGGAAGCCAACCATATTTGGGTAATTATTTTAATTGTAATTCTTTGGATTGCTTTTCCT
>CAYPHE010000370.1:0-2626 GCA_964410075.1 uncultured Polaribacter sp. | reverse complement strand
GAAGAAGTAGCTGCGCAAACAAAACGTGTTGTACGCTTAAAAGATGGCTTAATTATTAGTGATAAATTAACTGAAGTTGGTAAAGCTAAATTAGTATAACCTATGTTCGATTTAGATCGTTGGAGAGAAATATTTCAAAGTATTAACAAAAATAGATTACGATCTATAATGTCTGGTTTTACAGTAGCTTTTGCCATTTTATTATTTACATTACTTTTTGGTATTTCTCAAGGATTAGGAAATTTTTTTAAAGAAGCATTTGCAGATGATGCTCAAAACTTTATGCTAGTAAGAGTTTGGAAAACATCTAAACCATATAAAGGATTACAAACGGGTCGTAATATTAGATTAAAAAATAAAGATTATGAATACGTTACAGAAGAATATAAGAACAAAATTCAATATCAATCTGCAAGAGTTTATAAAAACTTTTCAATAAAATATAAAAACAATTCCGATAGATATAACATAAGAGCTGTTCATCCAGATCATTTGTTTTTAGAAAAAACAATTATTGAAGAAGGAAGGTATTTGAATTATAGAGATATTCAAGAAAAATCGAAAGTAATTGTTATTGGAAAAAAAATAAAAGAAGATTTATTTGGAGAAAAACCAGCCTTAAGAAAAAGAGTAAACATGAATGGAAGCTCTTTTTTAATTATTGGTGTTTTTTCTGATGATGGTAATGATAATGAAGAACGTGTTGCATATATGCCTGTTTCTACAGCGCAGAAGATGTACGGTAATAATGATAATATTAGTCAAATAGTTTTGGGTTATAACCCAAATTTGAGTTTAGACGAGGCAGTTGGTTTTGGTAATAAATTAGAACGAGATTTACGGAAAAAACTAGATATTCATCCAGAAGACCAAAGTGCACTTTCTGTAAGAAATATGGCAGAAGCCAATAAAGGAGTAGGTCAATTTATGTTCATATTATTCTTTATAGTTATTGTAGTAGGTTCGGGGACATTAATTGCAGGAATTATTGGAATAAGTAATATCATGATTTTTGTTATTAAAGAAAGAACCAAAGAATTTGGAATACGCAAAGCAATTGGAGCAAAACCTTCTTCAATTGTAGGCATGGTAGTACAAGAATCTGTATTAATAACTACAATTGCGGGTTATTTAGGACTTTCTTTAGGTAGTTTTGTTCTAAAAAATGAAGCTGTTAGAGAGCTATTAGAAGATTATTTTATAAAAGATCCAGATGTAAGTCCTGCTATTGTTATAGGAGCAACAATTGTACTTATTCTATCAGGATTAATTGCAGGTTATGTTCCGGCAAAAAGAGCAGCAAACATAAAACCAATAGTTGCGTTAAGAGTAGATTAATTATGAAGTTTTTATTTGATTCTGATTCGTGGCAAGAAATTTACGGAAGTATTCGTAAAAATAAGACGAGAACTGTAATTACCATAATTGGAGTTTTATGGGGTATATTTTTGCTAGTTGTACTTTTAGGAGCTGCAAGAGGAATGGAAAATGGTTTCAAAAAAATATTTGGAGATTTTGCAACTAATAGCGTATTTGTTTGGACACAGAGAACAGATACTCCATTTAAAGGTTTTCAAAAAGGAAGAACCTTTAGTCTTAAAAATAAAGACATAGAGGCATTGCTTTCTGAATATTCAAATGAAATAAAATTATTGGCACCAAGAAATCAAACCAATAAATTATTGGTACACGATTTTAAATCAGGTAACTTTAGAGTAAGTGGAGATTATCCAATTCTAGATCAAATTCAAAAGAAAAAGCTTATAGAAGGAAGGTTTCTAAATGAAAATGATATGTTGTCAAACGCAAAAGTTACTGTAATATCTGAAGATATATATAAGCAATTGTTTGAAAAAGGAGAGGAAGCTATAGGTAGGTACATAAAAATAAACGCTATTAATTATAAAGTTATTGGTATTTACGCTCCTTCAAACGGAATAGATTTAGATGGAGATACAGCTTATATTCCGTTTTCAACATTTAAAAGAGTTTACAATACTGCTAACGAAATTGATTGGATGGTAATTACAGCTAATCCAGGAGTAGATATTGAACAATTAGAAAGTGATGTTTTATTAACCCTAAAAAACTTACATAAGGTTCATCCAGAAGATAAAAGAGCTTTTGGTTCTTTTAACTTAGGAAAAGAGATTGATAAGTTTACTGGCTTTTTATCTGGAATGCAATTTTTAACTTGGTTTGTTGGCATTGCCACACTAATTGCAGGTGTTTTTGCAATTGGAAATATCTTGTTAATTACAGTTAAAGAAAGAACCAAAGAAATTGGAATACGAAGAGCTTTAGGAGCTACACCAAGAAGCATTAGACAACAAATTATACTAGAGTCAGTTTTTTTAACAACAATTGCAGGTATGTTGGGTATTGTATTTGGTGGTATTATTCTATTTGTAATAGATATTACAGTAGGTCAAGGTGAAGATGCTGCGTTAATAAACCCTACAGTAAACATACCTATAATAGGAATTGCCTTTTTGACACTAATTTTTTTAGGAACATTAATAGGTTTAATTCCTGCACATATGGCAACAATAGTAAAACCGATAGAAGCACTAAGAGAAGAATAAATTAATCAACAAAACCATGAGTAAAAGAGCAAAAATAATTT
>CAYPHE010000369.1:0-2635 GCA_964410075.1 uncultured Polaribacter sp. | reverse complement strand
ACCTACAAAAACTTCAACTGTAGGCTCTCCTAATAAAGTGATTATTGGAATTGTATTATCTTCTACAATAACTGTTCTACTAATCTGATTTGCACTATTACCATTCGCATCGCTAACATTATATGTAACTGTATATGTTCCAGTTTTATTTGCGTCTACTGAATTTACAACCACAATATTGTTTGAAATATCATTGCCATTACCATCCACAGCCGTTGCTCCTGCATCTAGATACAAATCTCCCAGATTAACAGTAACAGGTGACTCTCCTAACAGGGTGATTACTGGTCTTGCAACGATATCTTTTACAAATTTGAAGTTGATGACATCAATTCCTCCACCGTCAAATTGGACAAGATCTCCATCAGATCCAGGAGCTACCCCAAATCTTGAAGCACCTTGATCAGGTACTTTAATGAATAATGCATTGTTACCATCTGCTGGAACACTTCCTTCAAAATCTGCATTCCCGTCTGCGTCAACTCTTGTTTTTCTTCTTTGAAACTGATCTAGTCCTGAAAGATCTCCAGAGTATGTGATCTCATATATAGGATTACCTTCTGAGTCCACTCCTGATTGAGTTCGTTCATACGCAACAGATATAGGATTACCTTCTCTAACAGTTAAAGTAATGTTTGTTGAAGGAATCCCTTCTGTATCTTTTTCTATTAGTGCATCTGTTGTACACATAGTAAAATTTCCTACATCAGGAATAGTAGCATAAATTTCCATATACCCTCCAGAAGCCGGAGTTCTATGATTTACAACAGCCCAAACCTGTGTTGGATTATCATTAGGTAATTCTGCTGACCATTCTAACCCACCAGTAGAAGTATTTATTGTCATAAAAAGACCTGAACCGTCTCCTGCGCCAATTTTATACCAAGCTTCTTTGGTCCATAATCCATTACCTATTTCTTTTACAACAACTGTTCTAGATACTTCAATTGCCTCTTTACTGTTTTCATCACTAACATTATAAGTAATTGTATAGGTTCCAGCTGTGTTTGTATTTACTGGATTTACAACCACAATATCATTTGAAATATCGTTACCATTAACATCCACAGCAGTTGCTCCTGCATCTGTATAAGTTTTACCTACAAAAACTTCAACTGTAGGCTCTCCTAATAAAGTGATTATTGGAATTGTATTATCTTCTACAATAACTGTTCTACTAATCTGATTTGCACTATTACCATTCGCATCGCTAACATTATATGTAACTGTATATGTTCCAGTTTTATTTGCGTCTACTGAATTTACAACCACAATATCATTTGAAATATCATTTCCATCAACATCCATAGCGGTTGCTCCTGGATCTTCATATAAGTCTCCCAAACTAACAGTAACTGTTGATTCTCCCAACAAGGTGATTATTGGTCTTGCAGCGATATCTCTTACAAATTTAAAGTTGATGACATCAATTCCTCCTCCATCAAATTGAACAGGATCACCATTACTAAAAGGAGTTACCCCAAATCTTGAAGCAGCTTGATCAGGTACTTTAATAAATAATGCATTGTTCCCATTTAAAGGGTTGCTTCCGCTAGGATCAGCATTTCCATCTTCGTCAACTTTAGTTTTTCTTCTTTGAAACTGGTCTAAGCCTGAAAGATCACCAGAGTAAGTAAATTCATAGACTGGATTACTTTCTTCATCTACTCCTATTTGCGTTCGTTCAAAGGCAACAGATATAGGGTCACCTGGTCTTACGGTTAATGTAATATTTCTTGAAGGAATACCTGATTCATCCTTTTCTATTAGTTCATCTGTTGTACACAGGGTAAGATTTCCGAAACCAGGAATATTAGCATAAATTTCCATATAACCTTGATAAGCAGGAGTTCTGTGGTTTACTATAGCCCAAACTTGTGTCGGATCATCATTAGGTAATTCTTCAGCCCATTCTAAATTACCAGTAGAAGAATTAATTGTCATAAAAAGATTTGAATCATTACCTGCGCCGATTTTATACCAACCTTCTTTGGTCCATAATCCATTGTCTGAAATTGATGTTTGTGCGGTTAAAACAAAAGCATAGAATAAAAAAAGCAGTGTGGTAATATTTTTCATAACATAATATTTTTTCAAATATAATAATATCTTATAATTTCAAATAATATAGTAAAGGAAATCTAATCTCAATCCAAAGGTTCATTAGTTTTTTTATATAATATTATATTTAATAGCAGACCTTGATTCTTTTGTTGTTTTATTTGGTATACTTTTTTGTTTTCCATATTTAACACCTATTTGTATTTACCATACTATTTGATGCTATTATAAGATTTTTTTATATAATAAGATATCTTAACTTCTTTTTCATATCCATCAGTAGTTGTAAAGTATAACTTTGGTGAGTTTTCATAAGGGGGTAAACCATTATAATAAGCTAAATCCTGATTATAAAGGAGTTCATTTAAAATATATTGTCTGTTAGGTTTTGGTAGAAAGAGTTCGAGAGTGGTATTGTAAAAATTACGGAAAACCTCAACTTTTAAAGTTGAGGTTTCTTTTTATTATAGACGCAAAGAAACGTTTAAGAATGGAAACCAAGTGTAATTTGTGTTACAAATATCGCAAGCATAAGATTTTGAGCCTGGAATAATTTTTACAAAAGCTTTACGCT
>CAYPHE010000368.1:0-2637 GCA_964410075.1 uncultured Polaribacter sp. | reverse complement strand
GAAACATACAATTCCATTCTATGTCCACAATTAAATACTTGGTACATTTCTTTCCAATCTGTTTTAGATTGTTCTTGTATCAATTTAAACAAAGGTGGAATCGGAAATAAATTATCTTTTACAATATGTAAATTATCCACAAAATGTAAAATTTTAGTTTGTGCACCACCAGAACAATGTATCATTCCATGTACGCTATCCGAATTGTATTTTGATAAAATTTCTTTGATGATTGGCGCATACGTTCTTGTTGGAGATAACACCAATTTTCCTGCATCTATTGGAGAATTTTCAACAGCATCTATCAACTTGGTATTTCCAGAGTATACTAATTCTTCAGGAACTTCCGCATCAAAACTTTCTGGGTATTTTTCAGCCAAATACTTATGAAAAACATCGTGTCTTGCAGAAGTTAATCCGTTAGACCCCATTCCTCCATTATATTCAGTTTCGTAGGTTGCTTGTCCAAAAGACTCTAAACCAACAATTACATCTCCAGCTTTTATATTCGCATTATCAACTACATCAGCACGTTTCATTCTAGCAGTTACGGTAGAATCTACAATAATTGTTCGTACCAAATCACCAACATCTGCTGTTTCACCACCAGTAGAATGTATCGTTACACCAAAACCTTTTAAATCTTCAATCAATTCTTCGGTTCCATTTATAATTGCAGACAAAACCTCTCCTGGAATTTTACTCTTATTACGACCAATAGTAGAAGATAACATAATGTTGTCTGTTGCACCAACACACAATAAATCATCAATATTCATAATTAATGCATCTTGCGCAATGCCTTTCCAAACCGATACATCTCCAGTCTCTTTCCAGTACATATATGCCAAAGAAGACTTTGTTCCAGCACCATCTGCATGCATTATCAAACAATAATCTTCATCATTTGTTAAATAATCTGGAACAATTTTGCAAAATGCTTTAGGAAATAAACCTTTATCAATATTCTTAATTGCATTGTGTACATCTTCTTTAGATGCGGAAACTCCTCTTTGTGCGTATCGTTTAGAAACTTCTTGGCTCATAAATATTCTATTGAACTGCAAATTTAACCTTTTGATAAATATATCCTACTGGTTTTTAATTTCATTTATAGGATTCTTATTGAAAATTATTTTTGTTTTGAGCGTTACTTTGTTCTGAAATAATTCAGCACAAAGTCAGGCTTTACACTATATCTTTTTTACGCATTTTGTATTTTTTGTACTCATACTTCGTAAAAATGTCAAAATACATAAAAAAGGATGCCGTTTCAATCCTTAACGCAAAAGCCCATTAAAATAGCTATTTAGATAAGTATTAAACTTTTAGATTTTACTAACTGCAATTTTTAATACTCTAAAAGTTCTTAATCATTTATCTTGTCATATTTACAATAATATCTCTTCATTTTTTATTATTAACAATTATTTATAATCAAAATTATGGATATGGTTATTTTTTAATATCCTTTTACATTTAACCTTACTAATTTTGGATATATAATGAAAAAAATACATTTTTGTAAGATAAACATTTAGAATTCACATTAAATTTATTATGGCAAAAATTAAATTAGAGTACATATGGTTAGATGGAAGTCAGCCAACTCAAGGACTTAGAAGTAAAACTAAGGTAGAAGAACATGAAGATTTTAAAGGAACTTTAGAAGAAATAGGAAACTGGTCTTTTGATGGAAGTTCTACAAATCAAGCTGAAGGAGGTTCTTCAGACTGTTTATTAGTACCTGTAGCAATTTACCCAGATCCAGCTAGAATAAACGGTTACTTAGTTATGACTGAAGTTATGAATGCAGATGGAACTCCACATTCTTCTAATGGTCGTGCAACTATTGACGATGATGATAACGATTTCTGGTTTGGTTTTGAGCAAGAGTACTTTATTATGGATTCTGAAACAAAATTACCAATCGGTTTCCCACACCACGGTTGGCAAGGTCAATACTACTGTTCTGTAGGTGGTCAAAACACTTTTGGAAGAGCATTAGTAGAAGAGCATGCAGACTTATGTATTGAAGCTGGTTTAAACTTTGAAGGTATTAACCAAGAGGTTGCTTGTGGACAATGGGAATTCCAATTATTTGCAAAGAGTGCAAAATTAGCAGGAGACGAAATGTGGATTGCTAGATATTTATTAGAGCGTTTAACTGAAGATAAAGGAATGTACATAGAGTACCACCCAAAACCTTTAGGAGATACAGATTGGAATGGTTCTGGTATGCACGCTAACTTCTCTAACACTACATTAAGAACTTGTGGAGATAAAGAAGTTTATGCTAAAATTTGTGAAGCTTTCCGTCCAGTAGTAGACGAGCATATTGCTGTTTATGGTTTTGATAACGACAAGCGTTTAACTGGTAAGCACGAAACTGCTGCAATTACTGACTTCTCTTGGGGAGTTTCAGATAGAGGAGCGTCTATTCGTATTCCTTTAATTGCTGTAGAAAAAGGTTATAAAGGTTGGTTAGAAGACAGAAGACCTGCTTCTAATGGAGATCCTTATAAAATTGCTGCTGTTATCGTTAAAACTGTTAAATCTGCAGATATTTAATAAAAAAATTACAGTTGAATATATTTATAGAAACCGTTTTCAAAATTTGAAAACGGTTTTTTTATT
>CAYPHE010000367.1:0-2640 GCA_964410075.1 uncultured Polaribacter sp. | reverse complement strand
AAAGATATAGTGGAAAGCCAGAAATAGCTCCTAAAACTATTAAGCAGGAATCATCCACTTAAAATTAAACTTTGTATCTGGTATTTTAATACGGTCTGTAATACGATACATTCTATCTGGTAGTTTCATTAAGAAGTCTCTAGCTTTTTCTGCTTCTGGAGTTAAATTGGTGATTTTATCAATTTCCCACATGGTATTTAATTTCTTTAAAATATCTACATAATCGAAACCTGTGTAAACTCCTGCACGTTGCGCTACTGTAGAAAAATCGTCAAATAAACTACCTTTTGCTCCAAAAGATTCTCTTAAATGCATTGCTGGCATTACAATTTTATGTTTCATCATATGACTAAAAGCCAACATCATTTCGCTTGCATCTATCTTAAAAATTTCTTTTACGAAATGTGCGTAAGCTTGGTGATGACGCATTTCGTCTCCGGCAATAATTTTAGACATTTTTGCTAAAGCTTTGTGTCCTTTTTTTCGTGCAATTTTTGCTACGTTATTATGAGAAATATATGTAGCTAATTCTTGAAAAGTAGTATAAACAAAGTTTTTATAAGGATCTGTAGACGTACCAATATCAAAACCATCTGCTATTAGATGTTGGGTAGAAATTTCTACTTCTCGCATATTTACACGACCAGATAAATACAAATATTTGTTTAACACATCTCCATGTCTATTTTCCTCTGCTGTCCAATTTCTTACCCATTTTGCCCAACTGTTATCTGGGTCTTGACTTACTCCATCTAAATCTAACAACCAAGATTCGTAAGTTGGTAAGGCTTCTTCTGTAATAGTATCTCCTACTAAAACAACCCAAAAGTCGTCATCTAATTCTTTTGACAATTCTCTAATTTCTTCTACTTCGCTTATAAAAGTATCTTTTTGAGAATTAGGCAAAAAATCTGTAGGTTGCCAAATGTTATCTGCAGGAATTAAGAAGTTTTCGACAAAAGTGTCCATGCTTTTTTCTAAGGTAAGCATTACTTCTTTTCTTATATTTTTTATAGACATTTTAGTGTATATGATTTTTTATTGCCTGTTCTGTTTCATTAAATAATTCTTCAAAAGGCAATGAGTTTATTTGTTTTGGCTTATGAACCGTTATTGTTATCGGGCTTCCTAAACCTAAAGGAAATTTTCCGTATTTAAAAACTTTCCACGAATTGTTAATTGTTACTGGAACAACGTAACCATTTTTATTATATTTTGCAAGTACTTTTAATCCGTTTACAGCAAAGCGTTTTGGCTTTCCTGTTTTACTTCTAGTTCCTTCTGGAAAGATAATTGCACTCCAGTTGTTTTTCTGAATCCTTTTTGCAAAGGTAACCAATTCACTAATAGCTTGTTTAGAATCTTTTCTATTAATTAATGCGGAGCCTCCATTTCTTAAATTATAAGATACACTTGGTATACCTTTACCCAATTCTATTTTAGATACAAATTTTGGGTGGTACTTTCTAAAAAACCAACCAAATGGTGGAATATCAAAAGTAGATTGGTGATTACACACAAAAATTAAAGGAACATTTGTAGGTATTTCGTGTGGGTTAATTACTTTTATTCTTACCCCTAAAACAAGCATACTTTTTACTAAAAAGAAATTTAGTATTGCTACTACTTTTTCGTGGGCTTTTTTACCAAATAGTTTTAAACTTAACCATTGTAATGGATGAAAAATTACCAGAAATAAAAAAAACACCAATGCAAAGATTGGTGATAATATGTAACTTAAAATTTTCACTATTTACTAATTAAACCAGTTGTTCCATGGTAATTTTGATAAAACAAACAACAACGCAATTCCGTAAAAAATAGCAAATGTTTTAAATTTTGCTTTATCAGCTTTTTTCTTCTTATGTTTAGACCAACCAATTGTTATCAATACAATTGCTAAAATCATCATTACAGGATGCTCTAAAGCTAATAATCTTGCTTCTTTTACCTTCATTACTTCCCCCATATTACTATACCTCGCTTGAGATACATATAAAATAACTCCAATTAAAAACTGGATATGAGAAACTATTAACGTAAAAAGACCTAAACGGAAATCGGTACTTAAAAATTCTTTGTTTTTTAATAAACCTATAAAAGCATTTACAACTGCAATTACTAGAACAATTACTACAATATAAGCCCAATAGGAGTGGATGTGTGTTAACATAAAAAAGATTTTATTCTAGGCAAAGTTAATGATTTTTAAAAGAAAAAAGGAGCTGACTAGCATATCAACTCCTTTTTTAACTTTAAAACAAATAAGTTTTATTGCCATTTGTTCTCTGCAGCATCTCCTCCCCATATTAATGTAGCTAAATATGGATTATCTATAAAAGGATTTCTATTTCCTTGTGCTCCAAAAATTACAGTATTTCTTTGTTCTTCAATTGCCGAAACTGGATCTTCTGCATTCCACTTTAATAAAACCTCAAGCGTACCAACATCAGAAATTGGTTCGTCATAGTATAAGTTTACATAAAAAATAATACGAGCTACATCTCCACGCCACTCATCTCCAGGATACCAACCCGTTGAAGAAGTTCGTTGGAAACCTCCAGAACCTTCTATAAAAGGCAAATTGCTTCTAGATGTATTTATGGAAGCATCGCAAACACGTAACAAATGTAAATCTGC
>CAYPHE010000366.1:0-2640 GCA_964410075.1 uncultured Polaribacter sp. | reverse complement strand
AGTTGATAGCTTGTGTTATTTTATTTCAGATTTATATTACTCCATTCCATTATTTTAGTTAGATTTTCTTTTAATGATTTACCTTTTTTCGTTAATCTGTATTCAACTTTAGGTGGAATTACTGGATAGGATTTTCTGTCCACTATTTTCAATTTTTCCAAGTCCTTTAATTGTTGTGACAACATTTTCTGACTAATTCCATGAATAGCTTTATCCAATTCATTAAAACGCATCACTTCGTTTAAGAGTAAAAGCCAAATAATAACTGGCTTCCATTTTCCACCAATTTGTTCCATAAATATGGTTATGGGACATTCTTTAGCTTGTTGATATTTTTTTTTAATTATTTTTTCTTCTGTTTTCATTCTAAAACTGACTTTTCCGACCAATTAGTTAGTTACTTACTAAAAAGTAAGTACTTGTCAAGTATAAAGTTATTTATAAAATTTGCAAAAAAAAAGGATTATATGAATAATAAAATTATAGTTATTACTGGTGGAACTTCGGGAATTGGTTTTGCTTGTGCAGAGTACCTCATTAGTTTAAAATATCAAGTCGTAATAACAGGAAGAACCAAAGAAAATTTAGATAAGGCAGTTTCTAATTTAGGAAATAATTCCTTTGGAATTTTATCGGATACGTCTTCTTTAAGTGATATAGATGATTTAGTGACAAAGGTTAAAGTTCAGTTTGGAAAAATTGATGGTTTGTTTATAAATGCAGGCATTTTTAAAGCATCTAATTTTGAAGAAACTTCTGAAGAATTATTTGACAAAACAATGAATATAAATTTTAAAGGTGCTTTTTTTACAGTTCAAAAATTTATTCCAATTCTAAAAAATCCAGCGAGTGTGGTTTTAAACACTTCGATTGTGGTTTTTAAAGCTTTTGCAGATACAAGTGTTTATACAGCGAGTAAAGCAGCATTAGAGAGCTTATCAAAAGTATTAAATATTGAACTTGCAATTAAAGGAATTAGAGTAAATATAGTTAGTCCAGGCGTTACAAAAAGTCCAATTCAGAAAAAGTCAGGAATGAGTGATGAAGCTATTAATAATCTTTTAGAGCATTTTTCAACTACTTCTCCAATTGGTAGAATTGTTCTGCCAAAAGATATTGCTCCAATAGTTGAATTTTTACTTTCAGACAAGTCACAAGTCTTGAGAAATGAGAAAATTATTGTTGACGGAGGAACAACACTTTAATAAATAATTTGCAGTAGCTTTTCAGGGTGCATCTTGGATTCAATGTCCTAATACAAGCTAACGGTTTTGTATATGATTTCGTTGCGTGTTTAATCACTAAAGTTGCAAATAAATCACAGATAGAAAGTCCGCGAGGACTTTCGTAAGTAAGCTATAACTAGCCATTAATTATACACGTTGTTGGCAATAGTTATTTATTTGTTTGAATTAGATTATGTTCTTTTTTTCGCCTTATTCCGATTAAGTTATTCATAGCTAATCCTATTTCATCCCATTCATTTATAAATGCAACTCGAACTCCTAAATGTTGAACTGAATTAGCAATTATGTATTCATATTCAGGTTTTGAAGGTCTTTTAGTAATCCATAAATGTCTTAAATGATTTTTTCTTTTACCATAACTTAATTCAACTTCAGCCATTTTATTGGTATGTGTCCAAGCTAACCATTTTCTAATGTTCGTGTCAGTCATAGATAATCCAACAAATACTATATTATCCATCTGAGAATGAAATAAAAATGTCGATTGAGCCCAACTATAAATAGAACCAGCCATATTTATATATGAAGCTTCATCAAAGACAAGTTTATTGATTGATTCCATTCGTTTCATTTCACTTGGGTCATCGACTAACGGAAATAAAGAACCATGAAGATGATATAGAGGAATTAATTTATCATTATGTTTATTCTTACCAGACATTTCGGTTGATTGTAAGATTCTTTTAATTTTTCGACGAGTGAAATTTGTAATTTCTTTATCTGGTTTTTTTAAAGAAAGATATTGTTGTTTCAAGTAAATAGATAGATTTAATATACCATCTGCATTAAAAGAAATTATTGAATTAGGTTCTTTGCGAGTTCCAAAAGATTCAATAAGTACTCTTGTAACTTCACTATTTGTTTTAGATGAAAACTCATTCTCAATAAATTCGTGCAGAATTTCTATTTGTGAAGGTGTAAAATGAGTTAGTGGATTGTGGATTCCGTGAATAATTTCTTTTTGAATTCCTTTTAATTCAGCCTTTTTCAATAAATCAGAATATAATTCTTCTCTTAAGATGTCATAGAATTTACTTTCAGGTAAGCCTTTTAGTATAGTATGATTTAAGCAATTTTGAAACCAACTATTTAATTCAAAACCACTCGACCTAACTAATGAAATAAAGTCATTATAATTCAGATTTTTATCATAAGTTTTATTGAATACTCTCCTTGCTAATTCAGCCCAAGTTGGAACCATTCCGAATGACACTCCAGCTCCTATACAGAGTGACCAGGAATTTTGTCCAATTATACCACCAAACTTTGGGTCAGTTCCATCAATAGATAAGTTTAGTGAATTTTCTTTCATTCTGATTGTTACTCTTAATTATTGCCAACGTCGGATATTCAACATAACAATAATCAAATAGTTAACGATGCAAATATTTTT
>CAYPHE010000365.1:0-2671 GCA_964410075.1 uncultured Polaribacter sp. | reverse complement strand
TTTGTTCGTTGGTGGTGGAATGGTAATAAAATTAAATCTGTAGAAATTGATAGGCAATTAGAATCTCTAAAAAATGTTGGTTTCGGTGGAGTAGAAATAAACCCAATTGCTATGCCAGTTGCTTTTAATAAAAGCGAAAAATCTTTGGTTTGGATGAGTGATGAATGGGTTGATATGGTAGTTCATGCAGCTAAAAAAGCCAAAGATTTGGGTATGATTACAGATATCATTGCTGGAACAGGTTGGCCATTTGGAGGAGAGTTTTTAAAAGATGAAGAAACGAGTCAGCGAATGGTGTCAGACTACATTGAGTATCGTTCTAAGGATATTATTAAAGTTGATGAAGGGCATTTAATTAGTTTATATAAAAAAAAGTTTGGAAAAACTAGAGCTCAAAGGCATGTAAGTAAAAGAACAACTTATAGGTTAGCTAGTCTTGTTTTAATTCCTAAAAATTGTAATGATAAAGATCAAGTAATAAATCTTCTAGATTATTTAGATAAAAAAGGGCAACTAAACTATACAATTGAAAACTCAGGAGAATATTATTTAAGCTATTCGCTAATTCAGCAAAATTTTAGAGATGTTACTTTGGGTGCTCCAGGAGGGGCAGGTCCTGTAATGGATCATTATAAAAAAGAAATGACTTTAGCGTATTTAAATAGGTTAAAGAAAATATCGGAACGTTCTGGTATTCCATTAAATCAATTAATTAGAGCTATTTTTTGTGATAGTATTGAGGTTTCTGGTGCAAATTGGACAGATGATTTTCAATCAATCTTTTTTAAAACCTATGGTTATAAATTGGTACAATGGATGCCTTTTATTTTTTATGCTTCAACAGGTAGTTATACTGATGATAATTATTCAAAGAACTTTTCAGTAGACTTTAAAAATAAATTGAAAAGAGTTCGATACGATTACAATAAACTACTGGTAGAAGTGTTTTTAGAAAATTTTACAAAAACATATAAAGATTTTTGTGAAGCAAACGGAGTACTTTGTAGATACCAAGCTTATGGGACGCCATTTTTAATGGGTATGTTAGATGGGTATATGATACCAGACATTCCAGAAAGTAATAATTGGATTTATTCTGCGGCAATGAAAGATTCTTTATGGCAATGGAATCAAAGTCATGGGTATATGACTTGGAATATGTATGCTTCTGCTGGAGGTCATTTAACAAATAAAAAGATTGTAAGTTCTGAGGTTATGACCAACACAAGAGGTGTTTTTAAAACAACTCTAGAAGAAATTAAGCAACATGATGATATGAATTTTATCACAGGTATCAATCATTCTATTTTACACGGTTACAACTATTCTCCAAAAGAAGAGCCATTTCCAGGTTGGATACGTTATGGAGCTTATTTTAGTGAGCAAAACACTTGGTGGAAACATCTAAATAATTGGGTAGATTACAATGCAAGATTATCAGCGGTATTTCAAAATTCTCAAGCCGATAAATCTATAGCTATTCTTGGGCCTACTGCCGATTTATGGGGAGACAAAGGTTTGGCAAGAGCACCTTTCCATTTAGAACCAAGGTATTTATATAAAATGTGGGAACCCATTAGTCAGTTAGGGTATTCTTGCGAATATATCAATCAAAAAGTTTTAACGGAAGCAACAATAGAAAATGGTAAAATCTCTTTTGGGAATATGAATTATAAATTGTTGATTTTGGCTAGTCTACAATCTATTCACCCAGAAACAGCTCTTTCAATTCAAAAATTTGTTGACTCTGGAGGTAAAGTTGTGGTGATAGATAAATTGCCTAAACAGTCATTACATTTTAAAGATTTTGATAAGAATGACAGCCGTGTAAAAGAAATTATAGAGAAGATTTTGGCAGAGAAACCGAATTCTATCATTCAAATAAAACAACCAAATTCGTTAGCGCAATTATTTACTTGGACAGAGAACTTGCTTAAAAAATCTGAAGTTACTCCAGATGTAGTTATCGATAATCCTACTAAAAAAGTATATCAAATTCATCAATATACTAAAGATAAAGACCTATATTTTTTTACAAATGTACATAGGTTTACCAGTGCAAATTTTAATGCTAAATTTCCTGTAAAACATAAATATCCTTATGTGTGGAACCCAGAAACAGGAGAAAGAAAGCCATTCTATTATGCTAAAAACACCAATGAATTGTCTATTTCACTTAAACCGTTAGAATCTTTATTGTTGGTTTTTGAAGATGAAAAGCCAATAGAAACTCCGATGATTAATCCAACTAAAGTTGAAAAATCTAAAGCAATTACTGGAATTTGGAATGTTACAGGAAAAAGAGTAGATGGCAAAATACTTACTTGGCAAATGAATGAATTGATTGATTTTAGTAAATCTGAGGATAAAAACCAGAGTTCATTTGGCGGAGAAATCAGTTATAAAATTACTTTAAATAACAACGGTAATTATAATTATACACATTTAGATTTAGGAAATGTAAACGGAGGAGTTACAGAATTATATGTAAATGGAAAAAAAGTAGGCAAACGTTGGTATGGAGAAGCAGTTTATGCTATTGCAGATTATTTAGAACAAGGAGAAAATAAATTGGAAATTAAATACACTACCGTGTTAGCTAATTATTGCAAATCTATAGACAATCCTTTAACAAATGTATGGACAAGACACTATAAAGATTTGGTTTCAA
>CAYPHE010000364.1:0-2680 GCA_964410075.1 uncultured Polaribacter sp. | reverse complement strand
AAAATTTCTCAAAATAAATACACAGTTTTACTACTGTTGCTTTTTATTGCTAATGCAAACTCCTTTGCACAAGTTACTCTAGAGCGTGAAGTTAAAATTACAGATATTGGACTTCATTTTGACGGAAGTAAAGTATCAAGCGGGGCGACCAATACAGGAGATGATGCACGTTATGATTTTTTCTTTGGAAATACGATATCTGCAAAAGGAGATGCCATAAAAACCTTTGGTAATTATGTGTTTATGACTTGGTATAGAGGAGGGAAGTCAGATCGTCATGTAATGTTAACCAGATACAACACAAGTACAGGTACAATGGCAACAATTGAGTTTCCGCATAGGCATACTGGTTATCTAAATCAATATTGGATTGGTGAATCTCATAATGCTATAGCTGTAGGAGTAAGCCCTTTAGATGGTACAATTCATTTATTATATGATATGCATGCTTATAGTGCTAGTAGACCAACGGATGGAAGTTTTGCTAACGATTATTTTAGGTATTCTTATTCAGTTAAAAATGCCGCATCTCTTCCAGATGCAGATTTTACTTTAGATAAGTTTGTTAAAAATTCTAATGGAGATTATAAACATTTAAGAATGCCAGGAACTGCAGTTCAAAATGAGTTCAAATCGCTAACTTATCCTAAATTTATTCTTAATGATGATGGAGATCTTTTAATGTACATGCGAGAAGGAGGAAATAATAACGGAATGTATAAGTTTGCAAAATACAATGCAAGTACTGGACAATGGAGTAATTTTACAGATTTTAATAGACTTGGAGCTAATAGTCAACCAGGAATAACTTATAATTGGGGTTTGTATGGAGATATCAAATATGTGAATGGAAAAATACGTATTGGTTTTCAACGTAGATCTCAGAACAATACTGATAAATATCGTTATCAAAATGGGGTATATTATGCATATTCAGATGATCAAAGCGGTGCCACAGGTTGGAAAAATCATAAAGGAGAATCTTTTTCGGTACCTTTAAATGATGCTGATTTTATTAAGGTTATGGAGCCTGGAGATTATGTAGCTACAACTGAGGCAAATCAAGTATACATTGTTGGTGGTTTTGATTGGACCGTAACTGCTAATGAAGACGTACACATTATCAGCCAGGTAAGAGATACTGAAAATAATGTAACTAAGAATTTACATACATATAAACCATCTGGAGCTACAGATTTTATTACTTCAGAAGATTTTTCAGGAGGTTCCGCTTTATATACTTCTGGGGAGAGTGTTTTTTTAATTGGGTTAAATAATGGTCGTGTTTTTGTTGAAAAAGCTGATGGAGGTACCAATAATTTTGAAAAAGTTTATGAAGCTACAAGTGGAAAAACATTTAATCATGGTACTGTACATATAGAAAACGGTAAGGCATATTACTATTTAATGGAAAAGAAAACAGGTAATGCCCAACCACTTTATTTACAGATTATCGATTTAGATATTCCTCCTACAGATCCTACTTTACCAACTAATTTTACAATTCAATCTATAGGGGAGACTTGTACAGGAATGGATAATGGAAAGCTTGTAATAAATGGAGCGGCAACAAACGATTATATTGCAACAATTAATGGAGTAGACTATACTTTTAATAAAAACACAACAATAGAAAATTTAGTGCCTGGTACTTACGATATTTCTATAGACGTTGTTGAGCAAAATCATACAAGTAATTTTCAAGTAATAGTAGCAGAAGCAGAAACCTTGGCTGCTAAAATAAGTGTTAACAAACGTTCTGCTGAAATTTCTGTATCATCAGGAACAGCGCCATATACTGTTATAAAAAATGGTGAAGAAGTTATGCAGACGAATCAATCTAACTTTTCTGTAGACGTAAATGATGGGGATAATCTACAGATAAAAAGTAAAGAGGCTTGTCAAGGAGAAATGTCTAAAGTTATTAATTTGTTAGAAAATGTTAAGGCTTATCCTAATCCATCCAATGGATTATTTGAATTGGTTATTTCAAATGATATAAAAAACATTGGTTTAGAAATTTATAATATTCAATCAAGATTATTAGTTTCTAAAACCTATGCAGTAAGTGGAGGTAAGGTACAATTAGATTTACAAGATAAACCAAATGGTATCTACTTTGTAAAAGTAAATTCAACGCAACCAGTATTTGTTAAAGTAATAAAGAAATAAGATGAAAAAAACATATTTATATCTACTATTTTTAGGATTGATTTTAGTCTCTTGTGGAGGAGATGGCGGAGATGAGGGAGAAAGCATTGATTTTGGAGATAATACAGCTCCTACTGTGCCTAATCAAGTTTTCCCATTAAACAATACACTTTGTACAGATAATAATGTTTTGTTTGAATGGAATGCATCTACTGATAGTGAAGGTAATGCGATAACATATAGAATTGAGATTTCAGACAATAACTCATTTTTAACCTTACTAAAGAATGAAACAAGTTTCGCTGAGTCAAAGTTAATTTTTTTAGAAAAAGGAAAGGCATATTATTGGAGAATAAAAGCTGTAGACAATAGAAACGCAGAGAGTTCTTACTCTCCAATTATGGAATTCATTACAGAAGGAGAAGGTACCATAAATCATGTGCCTTTTGCTGCAGCTTTATTGTCACCAGTTTCAAATTCAGAAGTTTCAGGAACAACTGTAAATATAAGTTGGTCTGCTAGCGATGTA
>CAYPHE010000363.1:0-2680 GCA_964410075.1 uncultured Polaribacter sp. | reverse complement strand
TAATTATGCAAAACGCTCTATGCATATGACGCATAGGTGGCTGAATCGATGTATAAATCATCTTGAAAAAACACCTTTAAGATACGACTATAATCAAACATTTTTTCCAATAGTTCAAGGAAGTACTTATAAAGATTTGCGCAAACAGTCTGCAGAATTTATTGCAGGAGTAGAAGCAGAAGGCAATGCTATTGGTGGATTATCAGTTGGTGAGCCAGCAGAAGAAATGTATGCAATGACAGATGTGGTTTGCAATATTTTACCAGAAGATAAGCCTAGATATTTGATGGGAGTTGGTACACCAATAAATATTTTAGAAAATATTGCGCTAGGTATAGATATGTTTGATTGCGTAATGCCTACAAGAAATGCTAGAAATGGAATGTTATTTACAGCCCATGGCACAATTAATATAAAAAATAAAAAGTGGGAAAATGATTTTTCTGCAATAGATGATATGGGAATCACTTATGTAGATACCATGTATTCTAAAGCATATTTACGTCATTTATTTGCCTCAAAAGAAATGTTAGGAAAACAAATTGCTTCTATTCATAATTTAGGTTTTTATTTATGGTTGACAAGAGAGGCTAGAAAACATATTTTAGCTGGAGACTTTAGAGAGTGGAAAGACAAAATGGTAAAACAAATGGACAAACGTTTGTAGTTTTAGTAGAGAGTAGATTGTTGGATTTTTGTAATGAAATCAATAATAGTATATAGAAAATTAAAAAAGACTCAAAAAAGTCCTTTGCTTTAAAAAGAATTCAGGATAGGCTTATATGAAAATAATAGATTGGTACATATTAAAGCGATTTTTAGTAACGTTTTTGTTTACGTTGTTAATTTTAATTCCGATTGCTATTGCTATTGATATTTCTGAAAAAATTGATAACTTTTTAGAACACCCTAATCTAGGAGCAGGAGAAATAATTGAAGATTATTACGTAAATTTTATTATTTACTATGTAAACGTATTTATGCCTTTGGCATTATTTATAGCAGTAATATTATTTACCTCAAAATTGTCTAACAATACAGAGATTATAGCCATAACCAATGCAAAAGTTTCTTTTACTCGTTTTTTATATCCGTATTTTATAGGAGCTACTTTAATAACGATTTTATCTTTGGTAATGAATCACTACGTAGTGCCAAATAGTAGTACTACTCGTAAAGGATTTGAGAAAGAATATTTAAGTACTAGAAGATCAAAAAATGAACTGAAATACGTATCTAATTTTAGTTTGCAACTTACGGATTCTACTTATATATACATTCAAAATTTTAATACTCAAAATAATAGAGGTTCCGATTTTACTTTTGAGATTTATGATGGTATTCAGTTAAAATCAAAATTGAGTGCAGATAATTTAGTGTTTAATAAAAAAGATTCTACATTTAGTTTAACCAATTGGAGAAAGCGAAAATTATACAAAAAAAATGATAGTATTTTTTCTGGAAAACAATTAGATACTGTTTTTGATTTTACTCCAAGAGATTTAATTTATAAGTCTGCACTATCTCAAGAAATGCCGTCTAATGAATTGATAGATTTTATAGAGCTTTCTAAAAAGCGTGGTGTAAAAAATCTAAATGCATATTTGGTAGAGCTATACAAACGAACTAGTTTGCCTATTGCTAGTTATATACTTACTGTAATTGCTGTTGCACTAGCATTTAGAAAACGAAGAGGAGGTACAGGCTTAAATTTAGCTATTGGTTTTGCAATTGTATTTATTTACGTATTCTTTTTAAAAATTTCTGAAGTTTTAGGAGGGGTAGCAGGAGCAAGTCCACTAATTTACGTTTGGTTTCCAAATATTATTTTTGGAGGATTAGCCGGTTATCTCTATTGGAATGCAAGAAAGTAAAGCCAAAAATTACTTTTTATTACATCTCATTATATTTATTTGGGGTTTTACGGCAATTTTAGGTGCACTTATTTCTATAGATGCAATACCTTTAGTTTGGTATAGAATGTTTTTTGCATCAATTTTTACTGCTGTGTATTTTCTTATTCGAAAAAAATCTTTTGCTGTTGATGTCAAAGGACTATTACGATTTTTCTTTTCAGGAATAGTAATTGCACTACACTGGATTTTCTTTTTTAAAGCAATTAAAGTTTCTAATGTATCTGTAGCTTTGGTAACTATGAGTACTGGAGCTTTTTTTGTTTCGTTAATAGAACCTATATTTTTTAAAAGAAGAGTTAAGTTAGTTGAGGTAGCTTTGGGAATAGGAGTAATTTTAGGATTGTATATTATTTTTAACTTTGAAAGTAAATATACACTAGGCATACTATACGCCACTTTAGCATCAATTTTAAGTGCATTGTTTTCTGTACTTAATGGTTTGTTTGTAAAAAAATACAAACCGACTCAAATTTCTTTTTATCAATTGTTTTTTGGAACAATATTTATAACAATTTACCTTTTAATTACTGGTGGATTCTCAGTAGCGTTTTTTCAATTGCCTAAAACAGATTGGCTTTATTTATTTTTACTAAGTAGTGTCTGTACAGCCTTTGCATTTATTATTGCGGTTAAAGTAATGAAAGTTGTTTCTCCGTTTACTGTCGTTTTATCTAATAATTTAGAACCGGTGTATGCAATTGTGCTAGCGTTATTAATTTTTGGAGAAAAAGAACAAATGACACCAGCTTTTTATATTGGTGCTT
>CAYPHE010000362.1:0-2686 GCA_964410075.1 uncultured Polaribacter sp. | reverse complement strand
AAACTTGTACAACATTAGGATCGTGCTGTTTTCTGTGAATGGTAGCAGCTTCGTACAACAACTCCATTAAAGGTTTGTTGTAAATCGCTAATATTTCTTCTTTTGTCCAGTTGTGTTTTGGTGCGCTCATAAAGTTTTGTTCTGGGTTCAAAAATACAAGATTTTTAAGTACTTATTGCTACCTTTTTTAAAGTTTACATTTTTAATAAATATAGAGATTTTAAATTTAAATAGTTGATAATGGGTGTTTTAACCCTATTTTAATTCCGAAATTTTTTTTAATATTACTGTTTTAAATCAAAATTTAGCCTAAAATGAAGAAAACAACAATTATTTTTAGAATTATTTTACTTCTTTTTGCTTTTTATACTAACATTACTAAAGCACAAGAACTTATAAGAATTGATATTTTGAAACCTTTTTCTACTCTTGAGAAGAAAAGAGAAATTCATAAAGATGAAATTTTAAATATTCAATTTTCAAATGTAAATCCTTTTTTATACAATTTAAATGTAAAAATAAATCAGGAAATTCATAATGATGTAAGTGGAAATATAGATCCTAGAACATTTTCTTCAAGTTTAGAGTTAAATTTAGCTGATATTAAAGAGTTACCTAGTTTAGATTTGGCTTTAGATTTTAAAAATAAAGAAAACAAGTATGATTCTGCAAGAAAAAATAAGGATGCTTTAGAGGAGTCAAAGAAAAAACTACTTCTAGCTTTAGATAATTTCTATAAAATAGAAGAACTGGAGAGAATAGAAAATCAATTAAAAAACACTTCTTTTATGATTAATAGCCAACCTTATAATTTATGGGATTATAATTTAAATAAAGAAAAGATTTATAATGAAATAAACGTAAAAGAAGAAGAAAAGAAAAAAGAAGGTCAAATATTAGAGGTTAAAAGATTAAAAGATGCTATAAGAAATTTTTCTTTAAAAGATGATTATAATAAACTTAAAATAAACTTAGAAAGTATAACTTTTGAAATAGATGGAGAAATAAATAACCTTAATAACCTTGATAACAATATACTAACCTTACAAAAAGAAATTGATAAAAAAGAAAAAGAAATTAATGAAAAAGAAAAAAAAATGAAGGATATAAACAAGAATGCATTCATAAAAAATAGTTTCTATGATTATAAACAAAATTATAGAAGATTGCAGGAATTAAATAGTCTTTTTAAAGATTTGAAATACACAGGTTATTCAAGCCTAACACATTCTGAATTTTCAAGTAAGTTAAAATTGATTTTTTCAAATTATAACTTTAAAACTGATGACCGTTTTCTAGGCTTTGTTTCTCAAATTAAGAGAGACATGAATAAAATTTATGATTATTTAATTCAGGAATTGGATAATAAACAAGATGATTTTAAAAAGAGGTTAACTACTTTTCATTCTAACATAAATATGAACAATATTGAAGAAGTAGCTAGAAGAATAATTTTGATAAGTAGCAAAAATAAAGAAGAACATTGGTCACCTATTCTAACATTTGGTAATTTTGATTATAGAACAGATGATTTAAATTTTGAAATAAAACTCAATCCAAATAACGATATTTTAAATACTTTTGCTTCTCAAAAAGAGTTTGATTTTAGTGTTCCTATAGTTGGTGGTGCAAAGTTTAATGTTAGTTTAGGAACCTCGTTTTTTTTAGGATTAAGTGATGTTAAATTAAGTCGTACTAAAATAAATGAAAGTTCAAGTCTATTAGTAAAAGAACCAGATTTAAACGATGTTAAACCACAATTAACAACGTTTTTAAATATCTTCGAAAGAGGTAGGGGGCAAGCTAAATTTGCGGGTAATATAGGTATTGGAACAGATACAGAATCTATTTCTTACCTAGTTGGAATTGGTGGTATATTCGGACGACAAGAACGAATTATCCTGCATGCAGGAGTGGCCTTCACACAAGTTGAGGTTTTAAATCCTAATTATAATAATTTAATTGGAAAGAAAAACCAAATAATTGTAGAAAAACCAATAGATGAGTTTATTAATGAAGATCTTACTTTAGAGAAGTATAAGTTGGGCTTATATTTTGGTTTTTCTTACAATCTTTCCAAAAATAGAGAAGAAAAGTTTCAAAAATTTAAATCTAATTAGAACAAATTTCATTTAATAAGACAGGATTTACTTTTCCAAACCATCTTTTAGTACATTTTGAATGCCTTGAAGATGTTCGCTAAACTTCATCATTTGAGCTAAAACTTTGGCCATTTCGTTTTTATTTCCAAAACCTTTTAACTCGTTATTTTTTATAAAGTTTGTTTTAATAGTATTCCATCTTTCTAGTTCTTCTTTAGAAAGAGAATTTGCAATTTCTTTGTACTTTAATAAATTAGATTCAGCAGCATTAGTTAATGTTTGCGATTCGTTTTCGTAATGAGAAAATAATAAGGTTTCTAATTCTTTATTGTTCATGATAGGAACCACTTTGGCAACTAATTTATTCATGTCTCTGTACGATCCTTGTAATTTAAAAGTAGGTTCGGTTCGGTTTTCATCGTCCATAGCAGCAGATTTTATGTAAGTTGCATTAACTTCCATTACCCTATCTCGTATTGTTGTAACTTTTTCTAGAACTGCCAAATAATCGTTTAACTCTTGTTTGGTATAATTTCCTTTTAAATCTATATTTTCTCTATTTCCAGTTTCTACAATATGTAGCA
>CAYPHE010000361.1:318-2691 GCA_964410075.1 uncultured Polaribacter sp. | reverse complement strand
GTTTTACGAGTTGGTGGGCAGTAATACTTAGCTGTTAGCTGTAAATTAAAAAAAATATGAAGCGGTTTTTATTTTTAGTATTATGTTATTTTACAATTAACACAAGTTTTTCTCAAGAGTCTAATGTAAGTGTTGAATTAAATTTGCCTGTTTTATTGGGGCAAAATTTTTATGCAGACAATTATACAGGGGTTTTTGATGTTGGAGCTACTTATGAGTTTGTGGAACTTAATACTACAAAAATTGGTGCTTCTTTAAACATAAGCTTTTTAAGAGACAGTAATATTGGCAGAAATAGTCAATTTGACCTAAGACTTTATGTAATTGAACCAAAAATTCATACAACATTTACCATGCCTTCAAATGAAAAATTACACTTTAAAACGGGCTTAGGTTACTCTTTATTTGTTTTTGATTTGGTACAAAACGAGAATACTACTCAATTCAATTTTAACGAAAACACTACAGACAATAAAAACGGAGTAGCCATAAACTTAGGATTGATTTATGACTTAGGAAAAAAGTTTTATGCAGAAATTCAGTA
This sequence comes from uncultured Polaribacter sp., assembly GCA_964410075.1. GTDB lineage: Bacteria > Bacteroidota > Bacteroidia > Flavobacteriales > Flavobacteriaceae > Polaribacter. The sequence goes on along the minus strand of CAYPHE010000361.1, from coordinate 2,147 downwards.
TGATTTTGTAAAACTATTTGTAGACGAAAATGTTATCGCTAATGCGTACAATACCAATTTAAATATTTTTAAAATAGGTGTTGGTATAAGAATTTAGCTGCCAATTAACTCAATTCTATCTTCTTTTAAAACAATAAGCTTTTTTCGGTATAAATTACCTACCGCTTTTTTAAATGCTTTTTTACTCATTTGTAAATGAAACTTAATGGCTTCTGGAGAACTTTTATCGGTAAGCATTAAAAAACCTTCGTGACTTTCTTTTAGCTTTCGAAGTATTTTTTCAACATCGCTATCAATTACATTTTCAAAACCTTGAGGACGTAAAACCACATCGATTTTACCATCTTCTCGAATCTGCTTGATGTAACCTATTGTTTCTAAACCAATTTCAACATCTTTATAAACCTCATTTCTGTATAACAACCCTTCGTATTCACTATTAATCATTACAGAAAAACCTAAAGTAGTTTCTTCTACTATTTTCAGGTTTACTTTTTCTCCTTCTTCTAATTCCATTATCGTATAAATTTAAAATAATCCATTAATACTGAATCATTTGTATTTGATGGAGTAAAAATCTCCAGTAATTTTGGTTGCTCTCCTTGTTTATAAAAATCGATTAACTCAGTTTCAGTTTCTTTGATGGAAGACACTGAAGTATAATTGAAATTGTACATTTTACATAAATCTACTGCAGTTAACCCATGAGGTGTTTCAAAGTATTGTAATGCATTTGTAGTTTTAGGACCAGGGATTATTTTAAAAATTCCCCCTCCATTATTATTAATCAAAATAATTCGAAATGAGTTAGGAATATTATAATTCCATAATGCATTACTATCGTAAAAAAAACTTAAATCTCCCGTTATAAAAACTGTTTGTTTTTCTGATGCAAAAGCTGCTCCGATAGCTGTACTTGTGCTTCCGTCAATTCCACTTGTGCCTCTATTGCAAAAAATTGCTACAGTTTTGTTGATTGTAAATAGTTGCGCATATCTTATAATGGCACTATTACTAACTTGTAATTGAGAATTATTAGGTAAACTTTCTAAGACTGTTTTAAATACACTAAAATCAGAATACGGAATCGTCTTAAAATATTCGGTATGTCTTTTTCTCCTATCATTTCTACAATCCAGCCACTCTATTTGGTAGTTACTTTCGCTTTTAGAGATAAATGGATTGAAATTAGTGAAAAAATCTATTGGGCTAGTTTGAATAAATTCTGTTAAACAGAAAAAAGTATTTGTTGCCTTTTTTTCGTTGATGTTCCAATGATGCTTTGGCTGATATTCTCTCAAAAACTTTTTGATTCGTTTGGAAACAATCATTCCTCCAAAAGTTATCAAAATATCTGGCTGTAAATTTTTAAAATCTTCTTCCGTAAAAGAAAAAATCAATTGATCTATAGAATTAATGGCTTTTTCATGATGCAAATTTGAAGTGGTTTCTGTAAAAATTAATACAGAATCGTCTTCTGCGTACAAATCCATCAAATTATGTAAATCTTCATCAGGATAATTTACACCAACCAAAATCATTTTCTTTTCAGCAGTATTCCAAATAGATGCCAATTTTAAATAATCTACATTGGTATTGTCCAAAAAACTCATTGATATGTTTGGAAACTGAAAGTTTTTCAATTGCTCCACAGTTTCGTACAATGGTTCGTTAAACGGTATATTAATGTGTACTGGACCTTTTTGAGAAGTAGCGGTTTGTAGTGCTTCTCCAAGTAACTGTGAATTCTGCTGATTGATTGCTAAATCAGTTTCCAAATTTACAGCATCACTTTCCACTAAATTTGCCGAAAATAAAATGTGGTTTAG
>CAYPHE010000361.1:0-308 GCA_964410075.1 uncultured Polaribacter sp. | reverse complement strand
ATATCTATTAAGTGTTTAGGCCTATCCGCAGACAATATTACCAAAGGAATGTTACTATAAAAAGCTTCTGCAATTGCAGGATAATAATTTAACAATGCAGAACCAGAAGTGCATAAAACGGCTACTGGTTTTTGTTTTTGTTGAGCTATACCCAAAGCAAAAAAAGCCGCACATCGTTCGTCCACAACACTTATGGTTTCAATTTCTGAGTGATTAGAAAAACCAACGGTTAAAGGTGCATTTCTAGAACCTGGAGATATAACAACCGTATCAATATTAAATTGATAGCATGCTGCAATAACCATTTG
>CAYPHE010000360.1:0-2708 GCA_964410075.1 uncultured Polaribacter sp. | reverse complement strand
ATTTAGAAAACCAAGATTTGGTAATTAAAATTAGTGGTTGTATGAATGCTTGTGGACAACACAATATGGCAAATATTGGTTTCCAAGGGATGACGGTAAGAACAAAAGACAAATTAATTGCGCCTGCATTACAAGTATTGTTAGGTGGTGGTAATTTAGGTGATGGAAATGGAGTTTTTGCAGACAAAGTAGTAAAAGTACCAAGTAGAAGAGGACCTGAAGCATTGCGTAGAATTTTAAATGATTTTGAAGCAAACGCAAACGGAAAACAATTTGTTGATTATTATAAAGAAAAGGGTCAAATGTATTTTTACGACTTTTTAAATGATTTACAAGATGTTACCAACTTAACTCCAGAAGATTTTATCGATTGGGGTGAAGAAGAAAAGTATGTTAAAGCCATCGGTGTTGGAGAATGTGCAGGAGTTGTAATCGATTTAATTGCGACTTTATTTTTAGAAAGCGAAGAAAAGATAGATAATGCAAAAGAAGCTTTAGAGAATAAAGTGTATTCTGGTGCTATTTATTATGCGTACCAATCTTTAGTAAATTCAGCTAAAGCAATGTTGCTTTCAGAAAATAAAAAAACCAATACACATGCAAGCATTATTGCTCAATTTGATGAGCTTTTTATAGCTTCAAATAAAATAGATTTAAACGTTTCTTTTTCAAATTTAATTTACCAAATCAATAAATTTGCACCAACTCAAGAATTTGCTACAAACTACATTCAAGATGCTAATTTGTTTTTACAAAAAGTAAGAGCATACAGAGCAAAAGAAATAGTAACAGCTAATTAATTTATTGAGAAATAGAAGAAATGAGTGTTAATAATTCAAATATAAATTCCAATAAAGGATTACTAACTGTAATTGGAGCAGGACCAGGTGATGTAGATTTAATTACTGTTAAAGCAATTAAAGTATTAAAAGCAGCAGATGTTGTGTTGTATGATGCTTTAGTTAATGAAGAATTATTAGACTATGTAAATCCAAAAGCAGAACAAATTTTTGTAGGAAAACGAAGAGGATGTTATCGCTACCAACAAGAACAAATTAACGAACTAATTGTTTCTAGAGCAAAATCTAAAGGACATGTGGTTCGTTTAAAAGGCGGAGATTCTTTTATTTTTGGAAGAGGTGCAGAAGAAATGGAATTTGCTGCAAAACATGGCATAGCTACAGCAATGGTGCCAGGTATTTCATCTTCGTTGGCAGTTCCTGCAAATCAAAATATTCCTTTAACAAAAAGAGGAAGTGCAGAAAGTTTTTGGGTAATTACTGGAACTACTAAAAATCACGAAATTTCATCAGATGTTCATTTAGCGGCAAAATCTAATGCGACTGTTGTTATTTTAATGGGGATGAGTAAACTGTCTCAAATAGTAACATTATTTCAAGCAGAAGGTAAAAATAATTTGCCAGTTGCTATCATTCAGAATGGAACAAGAGATAACGAAAAAGTAGGCATAGGAACAGTAGACAGTATAGAAAAAGTCGTTGAAGAGCAATCTTTAAAAAATCCGGCAATAATTGTTTTAGGAGAAGTAGTTCAACATAGAGCAATTATGGATTCACTATTAAAAGATGCACTTTACAGGTAGAAAGTAATGGAAAGAAATAATTTATACCCAGTTTTCTTAAAAGTAAAAAACCTAAACGTGCTTATTGTTGGTGGTGGTTTTGTTGCTGAAGAAAAACTGACTTTTTTATTGAAATCCAGTCCAGATGCAAAAGTAACCATGGTTTCGCCAATGTTTAGAGAAGGAACTATTGAGCTAGCAAAGAAAGGATGTGTTACTTTGGTGAAAGATGTTTATAATAAAAGGTATTTACAAGGTAGGCATATTGTAGTGGCTACTACAGATATCCCAGAAATAAACGTCCAAGTTTGGAAAGATTGTAGAGCAGAAGCTAAATTGGTAAATGTAGCTGATAATCCTCCATACTGTGATTTTTATATGGGAGGAATAGTTACAAAAGGTAATGTAAAAGTGGCTATTTCGACTAATGGAAAGTCGCCAACCACAGCAAAAAGATTACGTCAATTTTTCGAAGAAGTAATTCCTGAGAATATTGACGACTTAGTAAAAAACTTAAACGAGTATAGAAAAACAATTAAAGGGAACTTTGAAGAAAAAGTAGAAGCTTTAAATGAGTTTACAAAAAGTTTAGTAGAAAAGAAATAAAAACAACAACTGTCATTTCGAGTATTTTTTGAAGAATGAAAAAAATGTATCGAGAAATCTCAAATTGACAAATTTTTAATTAAAATGATAAAAACAGACATCATAATTATCGGGGCAGGACCAACTGGGTTATTTACAGTTTTTGAAGCGGGATTATTAAAATTAAAATGTCATTTAATTGATGCATTGCCTCACCCTGGAGGTCAGTGTGCAGAATTGTACCCTAAAACACCTATCTATGATCTTCCAGGTTTTCCAGAAATTTTAGCTGGAGATTTAACAGAAAACTTATTAGAACAGGGGAAACAATTTGAACCAGGTTTTACGTTAGGAGAACGTGCAGATACTGTAGAAAAGCAAGAAGATGGAAGCTTTATTGTAACTACCAATAAAGGAACACAACATCAAGCACCTATTGTAGCTATTGCAAGTGGTTTAGGAAGTTTTGAACCACGTAAGCCGTTAATAGAAAATATTGCAGATTACGAAGATAAAGGTGTAGAGTATATGATTAAAGAAC
>CAYPHE010000359.1:403-2713 GCA_964410075.1 uncultured Polaribacter sp. | reverse complement strand
GCTTTATCCATCAATTCACAATTGTATAAATTGTGATTCATTGCTGTTAATGTAGCTTTTAAACTTTCGTTTATACTCGTAAAATGTGTACAAACCATAATACTTTCAGCAGGTGCTATATCATCTAACTGCAAAGTAATGGCAGTTGTAAAAGCGAGTGTTCCTTCACTACCCGATAAAAATTTAGCAACATTTATAGTAGATTTTGTACCGCCAAATAAATCTGATGCTAAGAATTCATCAACAGCATAACCTGTGTTTCTTCTATGAATACTTGCTTTTGGAAATTCTTTTGTTATCTCTTGTTGTGTTGCTTCAACTGAAAGTTCTTCATAAATAAATTTGTAAATTTTTCCTTCTAATGAATCTAATTTTGTTTTTTCTATAAATTCTGTTGAAGAAATTTCTTTAAAAATGGCCGAAGAACCATCACTTAAAATGGCATCAATCTGTATAACTTTGTCACGTGTAACTCCATAACGTATAGAAGTACTTCCAGAAGAATTGTTACCTACCATTCCACCAATCATACATCTGTTAGAAGTTGATGTGTTTGGGCCAAAAAATAAACCAAAAGGTTTTAAGTATACATTTAAAGAATCTCTAACTACTGCTGGTTGAAGCGTAATGGTCTTATTATCTTTGTCTAAAGAAATAATGTCTGTAAAATGTTTGGAAACATCAACTACAATTCCTTCACCAACACACTGTCCTGCTAAAGAAGTACCTGCTGTTCTTGGTATTAAAGTAATTTTATGTTGATGCGCAAAATCAATCAATAATTTGATGTCATCTTCATTTTTTGGATATGCTACTGCTAGCGGAATCTTGCGATAAACCGAAGCATCTGTAGCGTATAAAGTTTTGTGCAAATCGTCAAAAAAAACAGCTCCTTGTAACGAATTATTTAAATTTTGTAATGCAGTATTGTCAATCATCAATCAAAAGAATATTCGGGCACAAATATCTGTAATTAATATTCATCTTAAAAAAAATGAAAAACATATTTATTAATTTATATTCAAATTATATAAAAGCCATTTATAAAGTAGAGAAACTATTTTATTTCAGGAAAATAAAATAGGCATCGTATGTAATAGGTGTTAAAATATTGTTAATCAAAAAATTAACTCAATTAAAAAGGTTTGAGTATAGTATTGAAATTCAAGTTTTTACTAGTTATTTCTTCTAAAAAAGCTATTTTTGTTAGCTAAATATCAATAAAAATAAGAATGGCTAAGACATTGTTTGATAAGGTTTGGGATTCACACGTAGTTCGTAAAGTAGAAAACGGACCAGATGTGTTTTTTATAGACCGTCATTTTATACACGAAGTTACTAGTCCTGTAGCTTTTTTAGGATTAAAAAGTAGAGGAAATAGCGTTGTTTATCCAGAAAAAACATTTGCGACTGCAGATCATAACACACCAACCTGGGATCAGCATTTACCAGTAGCAGATCCATTATCTGCAAACCAATTAGAAGCATTAGCGGATAATGCTGCAGAATACGGAATTTCTCACTGGGGTTTAGGACACAGAAATAATGGAATTGTTCATATTGTAGGACCTGAAAATGGTATTACTTTACCAGGAGCAACTATTGTTTGTGGAGATTCTCATACATCAACGCATGGTGCTTTTGGTGCTATTGCTTTTGGTATTGGTACTTCTGAAGTAGAAATGGTATTGTCTACACAATGCATTATGCAACCAAAGCCAAAGAAAATGCGTATTAACGTAAATGGTAAACTTGGTTTTGGAGTTACACCTAAAGATGTTGCTTTGTATATTATTTCTAAACAAACTACTTCTGGTGCAACAGGATTTTTTGTAGAATATGCAGGAGACGTTTTTGAAGACATGTCTATGGAAGGAAGAATGACTGTTTGTAACCTTTCTATAGAAATGGGTGCTCGTGGAGGAATGATTGCTCCAGATGCAAAAACTTTTGAATATCTTAAAGGAAGAAAACATACACCAACAGGTGCAGACTGGGATAAAGCAAAAGAATATTGGGATACTTTGTATACTGATGAAGGTGCAGAATTTGATGTAGAATTTAATTATGAAGCTTCAGATATTGAACCAATGATTACTTATGGTACCAATCCTGGAATGGGAATTGGAATCACAAAATCTATACCATTAGCTAACGCTGTAGAAGGAGGAGAAGAAACTTATGTGAAGTCTTTAAAATACATGAATTTTGACCAACAAGACGCAATGCTTGGAAAGCAAATAGACTATGTTTTCTTAGGGTCTTGTACCAATGGTAGAATTGAAGATTTTAGAGCTTTTTGTTCTATTG
>CAYPHE010000359.1:0-393 GCA_964410075.1 uncultured Polaribacter sp. | reverse complement strand
AAAGCAGAAGGTTTAGATAAAATTATTGATGAAGCTGGTTTTGTATTAAGAGAACCAGGTTGTTCAGCTTGTTTGGCAATGAATGATGATAAAATTCCTGCTGGGAAATTATCAGTTTCTACATCTAATAGAAATTTTGAAGGAAGACAAGGTCCAGGTTCAAGAACTTTATTAGCAAGCCCTTTAGTTGCAGCAGCATCTGCAGTAGAGGGAGTAGTTACAGACCCAAGAACATTATTAACAGCATAATAGCTATTAGCTTTTGGCTTTTAGCCATTAGCTTAAAATTATAATTATTTTGCCAATAGCTAACAGCTAAAGGCTAAAAGCACAAAAATATGGCTTACGATAAATTTGAAGTATTAACAAGTACAGCATATCCATTACCAATAG
>CAYPHE010000358.1:0-2713 GCA_964410075.1 uncultured Polaribacter sp. | reverse complement strand
GCTTTAAAAACACCTGTTGTTCTACTTTGAGCAATTCTAGAATAAGAACCGTAAGTGTAGCCTTTATCTTCTCGAAGATTATTAAACAATCTTGCAGAACCACCTCCACCAAGAATTTTATTAGCTAACAAGGCTGCATAATAATCTTTATCTCCCAAAGTTAAATCTACGGTGTTCATAACAGAAACCTCACTTTGTACTGCATTTGGCATGTTTATAAAATTAATTTCTGTAGTAGCCACGTTTTCTGGTTTGGTATAATTGGGGTTTGGAATATCACCAGCTTTCCAATCTTTGAATAAAGATTTTACCAATTTTTTAGTTTTCTTCGGGTTGATGTCTCCAATAATAACCAAATATGCATTGTTAGGTCTATAATAAGTACTAAAGTTTTCTTTAACATCGGCTAAGGTGATGTTATTTATAGAAGCTTCGGTAGTAAATTCTCCACTAGGGTGATTTTTCCCATAAACCAAAGCATTTTCAACTCGCCTTGCTATGGTTTTTACGTCTTTTTTTTGAGATTTTAATCCCTCTAAAAAAACTTTTTTTTCTTTATCAAATTCTTCTTGAGTAAATTCAGAATTTTTAACCCCATCTGCCATGAGTCCCAACATCTCTTCAAAATATTTGGTTAATGATCTTGCAGACGCTCCAGAACTAAAAAAATTGACACTTGCTCCTAAATAATCTACTTTTTCATTAAAATCATCTTTAGAAATAGTAGTTGTTCCTCTACCTAATAAGCTCCCCATCATAGTAGAAACACCAACTTTATCTCCTTCTACATAAGGAAGATTATCTATAGTTAAGTTTGCCGATACTCTCGGTAATTTGTGGTTTTCTACCATAATTACCTGAATTCCATTTTTTAATTCAAACTTGATTGTTTCTCCTAGTTTTACTTCAGGATCTGGACCTGGTGCAGGCATTTTATTTAAATCTCTTTGTGCATTTACAGCAAAAGACGTTGCTACAAATAAGATAAAAGCTATAATTTTTGTTTTCATAATAATATATTGTCTTTTTACTGTTATTGTTTGTCTTCTGGTAAATATTCTAATACTAATCTCTGGTTAGGATTTAAATATTTTTTCGCAACCTCTCTAATGTCCTCTCTAGTAATATTTCGGTAAATATCTATTTCTGTATTTATCAAATTAGTATCTCCATACAAAACATTGTATCTGGCCAAAGAATTTGTAATTCCTTCTACAGAAGAATTTGAGTTTACAAAATTGTTTTCAAATTTATTTTGTAGCTTTTGGTAGTCTTTTTCTGATATCAATTCGGTTTGAATTTTTACGATTTCTTCATCAATTTCTTTGGTCAAATCACTTAAAGAAACATCTCCCAAAGGCAACGCATACAAAATGTAAGTTCCGTAATCTTCTTGACTTAAATTGATAGCTCCTGCCTGTAAAGCCATCTTTTTAGTATCTACCAATTTTTTATAAAGAATAGAACTTTTTCCACTACTTAAGTAAGAAGAAATCATGTCTAAAACACGAGAATCTCTAGTTTTCATAGAAGGTGTTCTAAACGCGTGGATTATAGCAGGAATTTGAATATTAGGATCGTAGGCTTTTGCATCAATCTGTTCTGTAATTGGATCTTCTTTTGGGAAATTTCTTTCTATTTCTGCCCCTCTTTCAATTCTTCCAAAATACTCCTCAATCCACTCTTTTGCCTTGTTTTTATCAATATCTCCAGCAACAACTAAAGTTGCATTGTTAGGTGAGTAGAATTTTTTGTTAAAAGCTAAAAACTCTTCTAGTGTAGCTGCATCCAAATGTTCCATTTTACCAATGGTTGTTCCTTTATAAGGATGTTTTTTAAACATATGAATTTTTACATTTTCTAAAAAACGAGAATAGGGTTGATTGTCTACACGCAATCGTTTTTCTTCTTTAACTACTTCGTTTTGCGTATCCACTCCATCTTGACCAATAATTGGGTGCAACAAACGTTCTGACTCCATCCATAAACCCAACTCTAATTTATTAGACGGAAAAATTTCGTAGTAATACGTTCTATCGTCTGTAGTATTCGCATTATTTCTTCCTCCATTAGAAGAAACAATTTTAAACCAATCTCCTTTTTCGATATTTTTTGTTCCTTCAAACAATAAATGTTCAAAAAAATGAGCCATTCCAGTTCTATTAGGTTGCTCGTCTTTGGCACCAACATGATACATAACAGAAGTTACTACAACTGGTGCAGCATTATCTTGATGTAAAATAACATGCATACCATTATCCAAATCATACTCCTCAAATTCAACCTGTTGTGCTTTAAGAGCAAACACAAACAAAAAAGCTGAAGCAATCGACAAAATACTTGTTTTCATTAAGTTAAAGTTTAGTTCTAAAAATTATGCTATCATTTGACGCAACAAAGTGCTTTGTGTTACAAATAATAGCTAGCAATTATTTAAATTCTACCAAAAATATTAATTATACTTATTAAAGCCAATAGCTGGCAACTCTATTTTCTATAAAATTTTGATAAAATTTAGCCATTTAAAATAATTTTATAAAACTGAAACACAATTATTTACAACTATTATAAAAATAAATAAAAATACTGTATATTTGCACCCGCATTTTTAAGATTAAATGCAGTAATTTTAAGTATAAATACGCAAAACTAACAGTATGTACGCAATCGTAGAGATAGCAGGGCAGCAATTTAAAGTAGCGCAAGACCAAAA
>CAYPHE010000357.1:0-2714 GCA_964410075.1 uncultured Polaribacter sp. | reverse complement strand
GAGGAAAGAACTTTGGTTCTGGATCTTCAAGAGAGCACGCTGCGTGGTCTGTTTACGATTTTGGATTACGTTGTGTAATTTCTTCTTTCTTTGCAGATATTTTTAGAAACAACTGTTTAAATGTTGGGGTTTTACCTGTTCAAGTATCAGGAGGTTTTGCAGATAAATTGTTCGATGCAATTATGGCAGATCCTAAAACTGAAATTAAAGTTGATTTACCAAATCAAACTGTAACTTTAGTAGCAACAGGAGAGTCTGAAAAATTTGACATTAACGGCTATAAAAAGCAAAACATGTTAAATGGTTTTGACGATATTGATTACCTAAAAAATATAGAAAACGAGATTACAGCATTTGCTGAAAACAGACCATTTTAATAAATCTTTAAGCAAGTAGTTTTTTATGGCTGTTAGAGCAATAGAAATAATGGATACGACACTGCGTGATGGAGAACAAACATCAGGAGTGTCGTTTTCGGTTTCAGAAAAACTTACCATTGCTAAATTACTTTTAGAAGAATTAAATGTAGATCGTATAGAAGTTGCTTCTGCAAGAGTTTCGAAAGGAGAACTTGCAGCTGTGCAAAAAATTACGAATTGGGCTGCTGAAAAGAATATTCTTCATAAAATAGAAGTATTAACTTTTGTCGATGGAGGCAAGTCTATAGAATGGATGCTAAAATCTGGAGCACAAGTCCAAAATTTGTTAACCAAAGGCTCTTTAAATCATCTTACACATCAACTTAAAAAAACACCAGAGCAACATTTTGCTGATATAAAAGCAAATATAGAGCTAGCAGAAAAAAATAATATTAAGACTAATGTTTATTTAGAAGATTGGTCTAACGGAATGAGAGATTCAAAAACTTATGTTTTTGAATACTTAGATTTTTTAACTTCTCAGAAAATAGAACGTGTTTTATTACCAGATACTTTAGGAGTTTTAACGCACCAAGAAACTGCTAAGTTTATTAAGGAGGTTAGAGATAAATACCCGAAGATTCATATAGATTTTCATGGTCATAACGATTATGATTTAGGTGTTGCTAATGTTTTTGAGGCTGTAAAATCTGGAGTTAATGGTTTACACCTAACCATAAATGGTATGGGAGAGCGTGCAGGAAATGCTCCTTTAGCAAGTGTAATTGCAGTTATTAATGACTTTTTACATGATGTTAAGGTAAATGTAAATGAAACAGCTTTAAATAAAGTTAGTAAACTAGTAGAAACCTTTTCTGGTTTTCGAATTCCTGTAAATAAACCAGTTGTTGGTGCAAATGTATTTACACAAACTGCTGGAATTCATGCAGATGGAGATAATAAAAAGAATCTCTATTTTAATGATTTAATGCCAGAGCGTTTCGGAAGAAAACGTAAGTATGCTTTAGGAAAAACATCAGGGAAAGCCAATATTCAAAAGAACTTACAAGACTTAGGTTTAAGTTTAAATGACGAAGAACTTAAGAAAGTTACTCAAAGAATCATTGAATTAGGCGATAAAAAAGAGGTGGTATCTCAAGAAGATTTACCTTATATTATTTCAGATGTTCTAGATAGTGATGACATTGAAAAACGTGTTGTTGTAGAAAATTATGTTTTAGGACACGCAAAAGGTATGAAACCATCCACTACTTTAAAATTAAAGGTTGAAGGTGTAATGTACGAAGCACATGCACAAGGAGATGGTCAGTTCGATGCATTTATGAATGCATTGAGAAAATTGTATAAAACGCATAGCAAAAAAGATTTACCAGATTTAATCGATTACGCAGTTCGAATACCTCCAGGAAGTCATTCAGATGCTTTATGTGAAACTATTATTACTTGGAAAAGAAATAAAAAAGAATTTATAACTCGAGGTTTAGATTCAGATCAATCAGTATCTGCAATTAAAGCTACCGAGAAAATGCTCAATATTATTTAAGAATTCAAAAATTCAAAAATTGAAGGATTTAATCTTTCAATTATTTAATCTTTTAATAAACAACAATGAAATTAAACATAGCCTTATTAGCAGGAGATGGAATTGGTCCAGAAGTAATAGACCAAGCAGTAAAAGTATCTAATGCAGTAGCATCTAAATTTAATCATGAGATTACATGGAAACCAGCATTAACTGGAGCAGCTGCAATTGATGCTGTAGGAGAGCCTTATCCAGATGAAACACACGAAATTTGTGCTTCTTCAGATGCAGTTTTGTTTGGAGCTATTGGACACCCACGTTTTGATAATGATCCTTCTGCAAAAGTTCGTCCAGAACAAGGATTGTTAAAAATGCGTAAAAAATTAGGTTTGTTTGCGAATGTAAGACCAACATTTACGTTTCCTTCTTTATTGGATAAATCTCCTTTAAAAAGAGAAAGAATAGAAGGAACTGATTTGGTTTTTTTACGTGAATTAACTGGAGGGATTTACTTTGGTGAAAAGGGTAGAAGAGAAGAAGGAGAAACTGCTTTTGACAATTGTGTATACACAAGAGCTGAGGTACAAAGATTAGCAAAAAAAGGTTTCGAATTGGCAATGACACGTGGTAAGAAATTATGTTGTGTAGATAAAGCTAATGTTTTAGAAACTTCACGTTTATGGAGAGAAACTGTGCAAGCTATGGAAAAAGATTATCCAGAAGTAGAAGTGGCTTACGAATTTGTAGATGCTGTTGCTATGCGTTTGGTACAATGGCCAAATAGTTATGATGTATTAATTACTGAAAACTTA
>CAYPHE010000356.1:0-2720 GCA_964410075.1 uncultured Polaribacter sp. | reverse complement strand
CTCCAATTGCAGCTCCTTTTTGTTTGTTGTTTGCATTTTTAGTGGCTTCGCAATTTGTTAAACTAATTGCAAGTAACCCAGATAAAATAAAAATTGAAATCTTTTGTAATAAATTCTTCATAGTTCTTAAATATTTTCTCTTACAAAGAAATAGAAAAAATAGAATTATACATAGCTCAATTGTATAAATTATTAACTGATTTGAAAGATTACACTTTTTTTAAGAAGAATTACATTTTTAATTCACATTGATTGGTAAAAGTTAATAGGAGTTGTTAAGTATATTTACAATTTTAGATAACGCTAATTTTGCTTCTTTCATAATGGGTAAAAAAGGCCATATGTGTGGCATGTTTTTTCCCTCTATCACATCAATGTCAATTCGGGCATCTTTCATTTTTTTAATGGCAAGCAACTGATCTGGGTAGGTTATGTCGTTTTCTGCTATAAATAATGTTGTCCTTGGAAAACTTTTAAAAGTACCATAAAGAGGTGAGATTTGAGGATTTTGTAAATCTCCATTCTCAATACACATTTTTTTAGCGCTCAACAATCCCTTTTTTGAAAGCATAGGATCTTTCAAATCGACCTGTTCAATAGTTTTGTTAGTAAAAGATGCATCCATTACAGGGCTAACCAATATTAGCTTGTTAGGTAAATGCTTCTCATTTTTAATAAGTCTTTGAGTCATTGACGCAATTAATGTACCTCCAACAGAATCTCCAATGCATGTTATTTGTGTTGAATCAAAACTTTTTAAAGCTTCTCGGTAAATAGTATCAATATTAGTAGAGATTTCAGAAATTTTATGTTCTGGTGCTTTTGGATAATTGCATAACCAAACGGTATAATCCGTTTCTTTCGCGATAGTTTTTACGGTATCCCAATGATGCTGTCCAGGCCCAGATATAAATGCCCCACCATGTACAAATAATAGTAGCTTGTTAGGGTTATTTTTAAAACTTATTTCTGTGATATTACTTTCTAAAATTTGAAATGTGTTGGCACCATATTTTTTTAAAAATACACCTTTAGGATGAGGTACATCTTCTTTTCGTATTGATTGGTATTGAATAGGGTCTTGACTGAATTTCTTTTTAAGACCTTTTACTTTAATTACGAAAAGGGTTAAATAATACGTTACGCTTTGTTTCAAAATTTTTAGAATTATGTTATTTACTTATAGACCATTCGTGTTCAACGTTAAAATCAATATGTATAGTTAGCTTTTTGTTCGTGGCAATTCTTAATAAAAATAGAGTTGCAGTTCCTTTTATTTGTTGCTTTCCAGTTGTGTAATAGTTACTGTTTTCTATTTGTCCAACATCACTTACAGCATCAATATTAAAAAAATTAGATTCATCCGATAAAAGCAAATAGCTATCTTGAATCGTTTCTAAGAGATTACTAGCTTTTGCATTTTCATAAGTTTTTTTATCAATAATATTCTCACCAACTCCAAAATAAGACGTGGCTTCTTGAGCTTCTAGGGTTAAGGTTTTAAGTTGATAAATTCCTGTTTTTAATTTAGGATCTTGAGTCTTTTCAACTCTAGTAAAGCTAATATCTAACAGATACTTTTCATAAAAGTTTTCATTTGTTCGTAGATTAAAAGTGGTAGTTATAGTCCCTTTTCTTAAGGCATTGCTACTTCGAAGTTGATATTCAGAAAAATCGACATCGTTGCCTATTTTTACTTTACAATAATTGCTTGATTGTATAGATGGGTTTTTGTTCACATCATTAATAAAACGCTTATTTTGATTTTTAGATGCAAGATGTTCTGTTTGCTTAGGTTTACAAGATTGAAGAATTATAGTTGTGATAAAGAGGAAAACGAATGCTTTTTTCATTAAAATTGTTTTTTTATTTCTAGTTTTAGTGATGAATAACAAATATCGAGATATGATTGTGATATATTTTTGACATTTGTCAAATAATGGCAATTATAATTTTAAATGAGATATGATGGACTTAAAAAAAAGTTTTTTCTAATAGCTAATTAAATAAGAAAAATAGAATGCAAAATTTGTTAGAGACATTCAGAAGTATTGGTAATCTTTCTCCAGAAAATGAAATATTGTTACTAAATGCTATAAAAAAAGTAGAAGTTCCTGCTAAGACAATTCTTCATGAAGCAGGTAAAATTTGTGACAGTATTTATTTTGTAGAAAAAGGAATAGCCAGAACATTTTATTACAAAAATGGTAAAGACATTACTTACTGGATAGCTCCAGAGAACGAATTTGTAGGTGCAATGGCAAGTTTTTTTTCTAGAGAACCTAGTAACAAGTGGGTAGAAACTATTCAAGACTGCGTACTTTGGAAATTTGAGCATTCTAGGTTAGAAGAACTATTCTCTTCCAGTCATGACTTAGAAAAAGTAGCGAGACTATTTGCCAATCATGGAATTTCATTACTAGAAAAACGCTTTGATGCTGTTCATTTTAATACAGCTCAAGAGCGCTATGAAATACTAATAGCCGAACAACCAAATATACTGCAAAGAGTTCCTTTAAGTATGGTAGCTTCTTTTTTAGGAATCACCCAAGAAACACTTAGCAGAGTTAGGGCTAAAAAATAAAATTAAGGCAGATATTACAGTATAAAGCAACTAATTTAAAAACTTTAAAGCTTTATTAACTAGAAAGCTAGGTTTAACGACTCATCTTAACCTTGCTTTAACAAAATAATTTTGTTAAAATTGTAGTTTTGTTTTC
>CAYPHE010000355.1:0-2723 GCA_964410075.1 uncultured Polaribacter sp. | reverse complement strand
TTACAAATCCAATTCTAAACCAATAGGGCAATGATCTGAATGCTTAGCTTCTGGCAAAATATAAGCTCTACTAATTTTGTCTTTTAAAGGTTCTGAAACCATTGCGTAATCCAAACGCCAACCTTTATTATTGGCTCTTGCATTTGCTCTATAACTCCACCAAGAATATTCTTGTCTATCAGGATTTACAAAACGAAAACTATCTATAAAACCACTATTGATAAAATTGCCTAACCACAATCTTTCTTCGGGTAAAAAACCAGAAACTCCTTTCATTTTTGGGTTGTGAATATCAATTTCTTCATGACAAATATTATAATCTCCACACACTACCAAATTTGGAACTGTTTTTTGTAATTCTGATAAATAGGTTAGGATTTCATCCATATAATTGAATTTATAATCTAACCTAGCAGTATTTGTACCCGAAGGCAAATACATGCTCATTACAGATACGTTATCAAAATCTACACGCAAATTTCTACCTTCAAAATCCATGGTTTCAATTCCTGTTCCGTATTCAATATGATTGGGTTTTTCTTTACAAAAAATAGCTACAGAAGAGTAGCCTTTTTTTTGTGCCGAGAACCAATAATGATAAGGATATCCTGCATTTTCAAAGTCTTCTAAATTCAATTGCTCTTTATGTGCTTTGGTTTCTTGTAAGCAAATTACGTCTGGATTTGCGGCTTGTAACCAATCTAAAAAGCCTTTTTTTAACGCGGCTCTAATTCCGTTTACGTTGTAGGATAGTATTTTCATTTTTGCCCCTTTTAATTTCCCTAAAAGGGAAAATATATTACATTTTAGTTATTTTGTTAGTTTTTCTTTTAAAAAGAAATTAATTTCACCTCTCAAGTTCACAATTTTATTCGTCTTTTTGAAAATGATCTCTTAATGTTCTTCTCATTATTTTATTAGAAGCTGTTCTTGGTAATTTATCGATTTTTACCAAATCAGCGACTTTAAATAATGGATTTAATTTTGTTTTAATTTGTTGTTTTACGGTTTCAAGTTTTTCAATTTCGTTTAATACAGATTCTTTTTCAACATAAAAAACAACCAAATTACTTGGTCCTCCGTTTTTAGGTGCAACTGCAATAGCTGCAGATTCTCTTATAAAATCTAATGATTGCAAAACCTCTTCAATTTGGGTGGCACTCACTTTTATTCCTCCCAAATTCATAGCATCGTCAACACGACCTAAAATTTTAAAATAACCATTTTCTAATTGTTGTACTTCATCACCATGTCTCCTTAGTTGTGTTTTAAATTTTGGCGTATTTTTGTAATAAATTTCATGATGATTTTTATTGAACAACTGAGTAGACAAACCCATAATTGGAGGAATTAGAAAAACTTCCCCTTTATTTGTTTCAGCATTGTTTTCATCTAAAATAACAAAGTTGCTACCCAAAGCTTTGGTAGAAAATGTGCTTGGTAAATTGGGTTGAACAACCGAACTTGTAATATAACCACCACCAATTTCTGTTCCACCACAATATTCTATAATTGGTTTGTTATTTGCTAATTGCATTAAATATTTCATTTCTGTTGGGTTAGAAACCTCTCCCGTAGAACTAAAACATTTAATATTGTTCCAGTTAAATTGTTCCATACAACCACTATACTTCCATTGTTTTACCATACTTGGCACAACCCCTAACATAGTTACTTTTGCATCTTGTATAAATTTGCCAAAATCTTCTCCGTTTGGAGCATCATAAAATAAAGCAATAGTTGCTTTGTTAATTAAGGAAGCAAAAATCAACCAAGGCCCCATCATCCAACCTAAATTAGTTGGCCAACAAACCACATCATTTTTTTTTATATTTTGGTGATAATAACCATCAGAAGCAGCTTTAATTGGAGTGGTATGGTTCCACGGAATTGCTTTTGGTGTGCTAGTTGTACCCGAAGAAAATAAAATAGTTGTTGTTTTTTCTGGTGATGTTTTTACAGATTCAAAAGAGCTATTTTCTGATAGAAAATTGTTCCATAAAATGTCTTGCTCTCGAATATTAGGTGCTGAATTTTCATCAGAAATTACAACAATCTTTTCTGCATTAGCGTCTACATTTTTTTTATAAAGAGGAAAAGTTTTGTTAGCTCTTTTAATTACATCTTGTGTAAAAACCAACTTTGGTTTTGTGATAGCAAACCGAACTTTAATTTCTTCAGCAGAAAAACTATCTACTACAGTTGCTACTTGAAGTCCAGCTTTTATACCTGCCAAATAAATAGCTACCGCTTCTAAAGTCATAGGAAGATTAATTGCAATTGTATCACCAACTACAATATTAAAATCTGTAAAACTATTCGCAATTCGGTTTACTAAAGTTAGCAACTCTTTTTGTGTAATTTTTTGAAGAGGTTGACTGGTTTTTTGATAAGTTAATGCAATAGCATCCTCGTTATTTTGAAAACAAGAATCTACAATATTTAGTTTTGCACCATCTAGCCATTTTGTTTGTGCAACACCTTTATTGGTATTTAAAATTTGCTGGTATTTTTTATGCTGAACAATATGTAAATCCTCAACAGTTGCAGCCCAAAAATCTTCTTTATTGTTAACACTCCAACTCCAGAAC
Source organism: uncultured Polaribacter sp. (assembly GCA_964410075.1). Lineage (GTDB taxonomy): Bacteria > Bacteroidota > Bacteroidia > Flavobacteriales > Flavobacteriaceae > Polaribacter. Next base: position 132 of record CAYPHE010000355.1, on the reverse strand, counting down.
TCTTTATAATTAGTAAAACCAAGTTTTTGCATTGTTTTACCAATGTTGGAGTTTTTACTAATTTCTGATGTTGGTTTCCAAGACATCTTAGCGTTTTAAATTAAAATTTGTTAATCTTGAGATTGTCACACT
>CAYPHE010000354.1:0-2748 GCA_964410075.1 uncultured Polaribacter sp. | reverse complement strand
TATTTTTGCTTTATGAATACGAACTATTCTTTAGCAGATTTACCAGATATTGCGGCAACCATTATTTCATCAGTAAAAAATAAAACATTGCTATTTTACGGAGAAATGGGCGTTGGTAAAACAACACTTATTAAAGAAATCTGCAAACAATTACAGGTTAAAGATAACATCTCCTCTCCTACCTTTTCTTTGGTAAACGAGTATCAAACTAAAAATTACGAATCTGTTTTTCATTTCGATTTTTACAGAATTGAAGATGAACAAGAAGCGCTCGATATGGGAATTGAAGAATATTTTTACCAAAATAGTTGGTGTTTAGTAGAATGGCCAGAGAATATAGAAAATTTACTACCTTTAGATGCCGTTCAACTGAAATTATCAGTTTTAGAAAACGGGCAACGCAACATCCAAATAAAATAACCAAACATGAGTTCATTTTCTCCTTTTAGTAAAGAAGAATTAATTCCACAACCAGAAAAGTTAGAAATAAAGAAACAAAAAGGCGAGTTATTTATTGGCTTACCAAAAGAAACTTATTTGGGCGAAAAAAGAGTTTGTTTAACTCCAGATGCAGTTTCTGCATTGTGCAATCACGGTCATAAAATTTTAGTAGAAACTGGTGCAGGAGAAAGCTCTAGTTATACAGATAAAGAATATTCAGACGCTGGCGCAAAAATTTCTTACGATGCCAAAGCAGCTTTTCAATGTGATATTGTGTTAAAAGTTGCTCCGCCAACTAAAGAAGAAATTGAGTATTTAAATCCGAATGCAATTTTAATTTCTTCGCTTCAATTAAAAACACAAAACAAAAATTATTTTGAATCTTTAGCTAAGAAAAAAATTACGGCTATTGCTTTCGATTATATAAAAGACGAACACAATTCGTACCCTATTGTAAAATCGTTAAGTGAAATTGCAGGTACAGCCTCTATTTTAATTGCGGCAGAATTAATGAGTACAACTACCACAGGAAACGGTTTGTTACTGGGTAATATTGTTGGTGTACCCTCTACAAATGTTGTTATTTTTGGAGCAGGAACCGTGGGCGAATACGCTGCAAGAACAGCTATTGGCTTAGGAGCTCGCGTAAAAGTATTCGATAATTCTATTACCAAATTAAGAAATTTACAACGTAACGTTCAAGGACCAATTTACACATCAACTTTGCAACCAAAATCTGTAGCCAAAGCTTTAATGCGCTGCGATGTTGCAATTGGTGCTATTCGCGGAAACAATAGATCGCCCATTTGTGCTACAGAAATGATGATAGAAAACATGAAAGATGGTTCTGTAATTATAGATGTTAGTATAGACAGAGGTGGTTGTTTCGAAACATCAAACGTTACCACTCATACACAGCCAACTTTTATAAAACACGGTGTCATCCATTATTGTGTGCCAAATATTCCTGCTCGTTACGCAAGAACCGCTTCGCTATCAATCAGTAATATATTAACCCCTTATTTGTTAAACATTGCTGAAGAAGGTGGTTTTGAAAATGCTGCTTTATACAACAAAAGCTTAAGAAATGGCATGTATTTTTACCATGGAATTTTAACCAACAGAACTGTTGCAGACTGGTTTGACTTACCTTTTAGAGATATTAATTTATTAATTTTATAATATTTTTGGGCGCCTGCTTGCAGACAGGTAAGTTCCCTAAAGGTCGGGGCTGCCTTTCTAGTTAGACAGGCTCAAAACACTCCTTTAGACTTGCAACTCAATTACTATATCTTTTTCTTTGCAACTTTACTTCTTTGTGACCATCTTTTTCTCGCAAAGACACTAAGAGTTTTTTTTGGGATTCCTGCTTTTACAGGAATGGCATTTTTTTGAATTCTTAGGCTAAATCCAATTAATTTTATAAACTCGTTACACAACTTATTTCATTCAAATAAAGTAATTTTGCAATTCAAATTTTAGCAATGTTAATTAAAAGAATTGGATTTTATTTAATTGGTGTAACCTTAGGTGTTGTAGGTGTTTCCTTTTTTTGGAAAAAGAAAGATGTTTCTTTCGATTACGGTATGGATGCCAGAACCTTAAAAACCATACGTAAAAAACAACGTTTATTTTCTAATGAAGCAAAACAAACCATGCTTCAAAAAAATATAGATACACTAGTTATTTCTGCTGTTTTAGAAAATGGCGACGTAGATTTCAGCAAAAGTTTACCAAGAGAAAAGCCTTGTGCTACTTACTATGTTGAAGGTAAGTACGAATCTAAAAAAATTGATTTAATCGTAAAACGTTGCGATTCTACAGCTACTATTGAGAAAATTATATTTTAAATATTGGATGTTGAGTTGTTAAAACATTCAAAAACTAAAAAATTGAAAGATTAAAGCAAACTATTGTGATGAGAAAATAAGTTTAAAAAAATAAGAAACAATAAAACCTTCACAACTTTACTACTAACCACAAACTACTGACTACCGACTAAAAACTAAAGACTAAAACATGCCGAGAAGAGAACGTAATCCTTTTGTAAAACGCAATCAAATTTTAGAATTAAAAGTAGAAGACTACGCCTTTGGCGGAAAAGGAATTGCACGCATTAGAAATGAAAAAGGCGAATTTGTAGTTTTTATTCCAAATACGCTACCGGGTCAGTTGGTAAAAGCTCAAATAAAAAAATCTAGTAAAAGATACGCTGAAGCCAAACTAATTGATGTTTTAGAAGCTTCTTCTGATGAAGTTTCAGTTGACTTTCAAGATATTCCTGGCGCACCTTACATTCAATTACCC
>CAYPHE010000353.1:0-2753 GCA_964410075.1 uncultured Polaribacter sp. | reverse complement strand
TTATTTACTAGTTACTGGAGCAAAAACAGATTGGGATTTTGTGAATAAACAAGACTTAGGATTTCAAAAAAACATTGTAAACGATACCGAGTTTTATAGGCCAATTTACAATTCATCTTACGAAACTTTTTTACAAGCAGATTTAGGTTTTTCTAATTATCCTCCTTTAAAAGATTTCTTTGGAAAAGTTACTTTTTCTAATAAAATAGAAACACTTTTGTATCAGCAAATAAATGGTATTGAAACTACTCAACCTTTACTTTTTACTTTAGAAAATAACAATCAAAAATCGGGTGTTTTATTGGGTGAAGGAATTTGGAAATGGAGAGCAGCTAGTTTCTTAAATTCAAATTCATTTTCAGATTTTGATAATTTTATTGGAAACTTAATTCAATACTTAGCTTCCAATAAAAAAAGAGAGCGTTTAGAAGTTTCAATCGAACCCATATATGAAGCTAACGAAAAAATTACAGTAGCTGCTTTTTACACCGATGAAAATTACAAATTTAATGATCGTGCAACAATAGAAATTCAATTAACTAACAAAAAGACAAAAGCGTATTTTACAATTCCCTTTTCTTTACAAAACAATTCTTATCAAGTTGTTTTAGAAAATTTACCTTCTGGAGAATATGACTATAAAGTGGTAGTTTTTGAATCAAATATTTCAAAATCGGGAACTTTTAAAATAACTGATTTCGAAATTGAAGCTCAATTTACAAACTCAAATTCCAGTAAATTATCAAAATTAGCAAATAATGCTAAAGGAAAAGTTTTTTATAAAGACCAAGTTGATGAATTAGTTGCATATCTGTTATCAAACAAAGACTTTTACACTATTCAAAAAGAGAAAAATGTAAAAAGAAATTTAATTGATTGGCAATGGTTAATGCTATTAATTACGCTATTATTTAGTATAGAATGGTTTGTTAGAAAGTTCTATGGTAAAGTTTAATTTTTTCTTGTAACACTTCAATTGCAATTGCGTCTTATAAGTTGTAAATTTGATAAAACAATTAAAAATAAAATCATGGCAAACAATCCTGAATTGAAATTTCCAAAAGGCGGAATTTTAATTATAATATTAGTAGTAATTGTAGTAATTGCATTTTCAAAGTCAACAGTAACCATAGATTCTGGTAAAGCAGGTGTTTTATATAAAACATTTGGAGGAGGAGTTGTAACAGATGTTCCGCCGTTAGGAGAAGGGTTTCATATTGTTGCTCCTTGGAATAAAGTATATGTTTATGAGGTAAGAAGACAAGAGATTTTCGAAAAAATGAAAGTATTGTCATCTAATGGACTAGATATTCAGTTAGATGCTTCTGCTTGGTACAAGGCAGATGAGTCTCAATTGGGTAAATTACACCAAGAAATTGGTGAAAACTATCTAGATAAAATTATTTTACCAACCATACGTTCTGCTGCAAGAAGCGTTGTTGGACGTTATACCCCAGAACAATTGTATTCTAGTAAAAGAGATGCTATTCAAAAAGAAATTTTTGAAGAAACAAAGAAAATTGTTGATGGTCAATTTATTATTTTAGATGAAATTTTAGTTAGAGATGTTACATTACCCTCTACAATAAAAGATGCAATTGAGCGTAAATTAAAACAAGAGCAAGAATCTTTAGAATATGAATTTCGTTTAGTTACAGCAGAAAAAGAAGCACAACGTCAAATAATTGAAGCACAAGGTAAAGCAGATGCTAATAGAATTTTAAGTGCATCTTTAACGGATAAAATTTTGCAGGATAAAGGAATAGAGGCAACAATAAAATTGTCTGAATCTAATAATAGTAAAGTTGTAGTAATTGGCTCAGGGAAATCTGGAATGCCAATTATTTTAGGAAATCAATAAGCTTTCCTTTAACAAATTTTAGTTATAAAACTAATAATTAAAACAGTGTTGCTAATTTATAATAGCAATGCTGTTTTTTTTGATTAAATTTTTAGTTAGACTGTTTAATCAAAATACCATTCTGAAACATTAGAAAGGAATAGAAGTATGGCAATGGTCTGACTAATAAAACTAAAAGCAATTAATTTCCAGTTACTATTTTTTCTTTTTATAGTTAAGTAAGTTATAACTAAGGGAATTGTTAGAAAAAAGGAAACCATCCATAAAATTCCTGTCGTACTTATAAATACAGAATAAATTTCATACAAATCGAGATTTTTAGGGTCTGGTCTATTGTATTTTGGAAAATGTCCTAAAATAGCTGTGGCGTGAAAATAGAATGTTAGTAATGAAATTGTAAATCCAAAAGGTAAAACTCCATTAATAAGAAAACCCGTTTTCCAAAAACTATATCTCATAAGTTTTATTTTTAGAAACGTTTATAATCATTAAATAGTATGTTTAATTCACTAAATTTTTACAAAAAAAACTAATATCATAAGCTGTTATACTTACAATACTAGTTTTTTTGTTTAAAATGAATGTAATTTCGATATTAGGAGAAATCTTAATTTACATATGAGATTTCTCAACTACACTTTGTTTCGTTCGAAATGACATTTATTTAGTTTTCAGAAAAGATAAACTTATGTAACTTAAAAAAGTTATATCGAACTTACGTTTATTAAAATAAAAGACTAATTTTTATTCTTTTCTTTAAATTCATCAAATTTACTTTCTTCCTTCTTTGGCCAGCTATTGTTAGAAGTATCTATATCTGCAGTTTCCAAATCTGGATCTATTTGAATATTTGTTATTTCTTGTGTAGAAGAAAAAACTCTTCTAGCTACTT
>CAYPHE010000352.1:0-2754 GCA_964410075.1 uncultured Polaribacter sp. | reverse complement strand
TCAGATTTTAAGAAATATAAAAAATATTCAGGAAAATCTTCTTTAATATTATTAATTACCACACAAGGTTTATGGGCAATTGTTGTGTATCGTATTTTTAATAGTATTTACAAAAGTAAGCTTCCTAAAATTTTAAAAAAGGTTTTTTTATTATTTGGAGTAATTTTACAAAAGTGGATTGAAATTGTTACAGGAATTTCTATTCCTTATACATCTAAAATAGGTCACTCTTTTTATATAGGTCACTTTGGTGGTATTATTATAAATGCTAATGCAGAAATTGGTAATAATTGTAATATTTCTCAAGGGGTTACTATAGGCGTAAGTGGAAGAGGAAAAAGTAGAGGAGTTCCAGTAATTAAAAATAATGTTTATATTGGCGCAAATGCAGTTATTGCAGGAAAAATTACTATTGAAGACAATTGTACAATCGCAGCTAATTCTTTGGTAGTTTCATCTTTAGAAGAAAATTCCACCGTTATTGGCGTTCCTGCAAAAGTTATAAATTACAAAGGTTCTAGTGAGTATTTATGAAGAAGTTTTTAGTTATTAGTGATGCTCCTATTTTAAAAAAAGAGAATAAATTTTTTGCATATGCTCCGTATATAAATGAAATGGATATCTGGATGAAATATGTAGAAACAACTTTTTTTTGTCCAACTAAATATGATAAGAAATTATTATTAAAAGAAATAAGGACTCCTTTTTTTTTAGTAACCTCACCAAGATTAATTTTTAACTCAATACAAGCTATTGTTAAAAGTCTTTTGTTAACTCCAATTGTCTTTATTAAGCTTATTTTAGCAATGTCAAAGGCAGATCATATTCACCTTCGTTGTCCAGGTAACATAGCTTTATTAGCCTGTATTGTTCAAATTTTATTTCCTTCTAAACCTAAAACAGTAAAATATGCTGGAAATTGGGATCCAAAAAGTAAACAACCCTTTAGTTATAGATTGCAGAAGAAAATATTATCTAATACTTTTTTAACAAGAAACTGTAAAGTTTTAGTTTATGGAAATTGGAAAAATCAATCGAAAAATATTTTACCTTTTTTTACTGCTTCCTACAAATACAACGAAATAGAAAAAGTTCCTACAAAAACATTAAAATCTAAAATCAAATTCATTTTTGTCGGAAATTTTTCAAAAGGAAAACAACCTTTGTTATCTGTAAAAGTAATTGAGCAATTAATTATATCAGGTTTTAAAAATGTAGAACTAAATATGTATGGAAATGGAGTTGAGTTTGAAAAGACAAAAGAATATGTCATACAACATGGTTTAGAAAATTATGTTTGTTTTCATGGAAATCAACCAAAAGAAGAAGTGAAAAAAGCTTATCAAGAATCTCATTTTTTAATTTTTATATCAAAATCTGAAGGTTGGCCTAAGGTAGTTGCAGAAGCTATGTTTTGGGGATGTTTACCCATAGCTAGTAATGTTTCTTGTGTAGAAGATATGCTTGGTTACGGAAAAAGAGGAACTGTCTTAGATCCAAATGTAACCAGTAATGAAATAGTTGAAGTAGTAAAACAATACTTAAAAAACGAAGAAAAATATCAAAAAGAAGTAGCTTTAGCAAAGGATTGGTCACACCAATATACTCTAAATAAGTTTGAAGAAGAAATAAAGAAATTTGTTTAAAATGAAAACAGGAGTAATTCAAATAATAGATTCTTTAGATATTGGAGGAGCAGAAGTTTTAGCAGTAGATATTGCAAATGCATTGCAAAAAAAACAAATGAACTCTCACATTTGTGTAACCAGAAAAGAAGGGGATTTAAAACATAATATTTTAAAAGAAACAGGTTATTGTTTTTTGAATAGAAAAAGAATATTAGATACTAAAGCTCTAAACAAAGTGACTAGATATATAAAAGTAAATAATATATCAATTGTCCATGCACATGCAAGTTCATTTTTTTTTGCTTTTTTAATTAAAATGATTAACCCTAAAATCAAATTAATTTGGCACGATCATTTTGGGGTTTCTCAAAATTTAGAGCATAGAAAATTATTTCCTTTACATTTTATTTCTAAATATTTTAAATCAATAATTTCTGTAAATTCAAAACTTCAAAATTGGGCTTTAAATAAGTTAAAATGTAAACAAGTATATTTTTTAAATAATTTTTCAACTTTTAAAAATGATGAAAGTTTAACTACTTTAAAAGGAATTAAAGGAAAACGAATTGTTCACTTAGCAGCATTTAGACCTCAAAAAGATCATCTTACGTTAATAACTGGTTTTAATAATTTTTTAAAACAAAGTTCAATCAACAAAAACTGGACACTTCACTTAATTGGAGGTTTTAATGATCAGATATATTTTAATAAAATAAAAGAGCTGATAAAAGACAAAAAATTAGAAAACTCTGTTTTTATTTACGGGGCCTGTTTAGATATTAAAAACATTCTTACTCAAGCAGATATTGGTGTTCTTTCTTCAAAGTCAGAAGGTTTACCTGTTTCTTTACTAGAATATGGTTTAGCAAAACTACCCGTAATTGTTACTAATGTAGGAGAGTGCGCTAATGTTGTTAAAAATAATGTTGTGGGGTTTGTTATTGCTCCTGAAAATTCTACTGAATTATCAGATAAGTTAGAAGAATTAGCTAATTCAGAAGAAAAAAGATTCAATTTTAGTTTAGCTTTACATCAAAAAATTAAAAAAGAATATTCAAAAGAAAATTTTATTAATCAACTTTTAAAAATTTATAATATATAATTTGTTAGAAAAGATAATAAATAA
>CAYPHE010000351.1:0-2762 GCA_964410075.1 uncultured Polaribacter sp. | reverse complement strand
CCACAGAGGGAATTACTTATACAGACCCTAAATTTACTAGCAATTGGAAAACGCTTAAAAATGAAAATATTATTAGGGGAGCGTATCATTTTTACTATACCAAAGATGACCCTATTCAACAAGCAAATCATTTTCTAAATACTTTAACGAGCTTATCTGAACTAGATTTACCACCAATTTTAGATTTTGAAGATACAAGTATCTATAGTAAAGATGATATTGCTACAATACAACGCAACATGCTGTTGTTTTTAAAAACAATAGAAGGAAAGACAAACAGAACACCAATACTATATACAAATAATAGTACTGCAAATACCTATTTAAATGATAGCCAATTTGCTAAATATCCTTTATGGATTGCAGATTACAAAAGTATTACAACACCTAAATTACCAGAAATATGGAAAAACAAGGGGTGGTCTTTTTGGCAAAAATCTTCTGAATATAAAATAGGAAGTATTACAAACGATTTGGATGTATTTAATGGAAATTTACAGGCACTAAAAAAATTTATAAAACAACATTGATTAATATATTGTACCTAAACAAAAAAGCAACGATAAAAATCGTTGCTTTTCTATGCAGCCAGTATGCCGACCTCAGGGTTATGATTTTATCACACTTGTTTTTTTTTATGTTTTTTATAGATTATTCAATTACTTCTTCATAATCAGACACAAATGCTGATACACTAGCTATAATCTCTGAAATATAGACAGTTCCATTGTTAGAAATAGTAACAGCTGCTGCCGATTTTGTAAAAATTGGAGATCCTTTCGTAGGTTTAAGTGTTTGTGTATTTAAAACTGTTACCATATTATCTTCTAAACTCACAATAAAAAGAAAAAGACCATCTGGTGAAAAAGCAAGAGATACAGGTTGTTTTCTTACTTTAAGAGGTGATTCAGGAATTTCTTTTAGTGTTTGTGAGTTTAAAATGGTTAGCGTATCACTATCTCTATTGGCAACATATATATTACTTCCATCTGGAGAAATAACGATAGCGCAAGGGCTTGTTCCTACTTTTATTGGGGATTCAGAAATAGGTTTTAGGGTTTCAGTATTAAAAACCGATACGGTATCATCTTCATAATTTGTAACAAAAACGCGACTGTTATCGTTTGATGCAGCAACAGATACAGGTGTTTCTCCTGTTTTAATAGGTGAACCTTCAATTGGAAGTAATGTGTTGTAATCTAGTATGGTAACTGTTCCAGAGGTTTTGTTGGTAACATAAACACGTTTAAAATCAGGAGAAATGGCAAGACCAAAAGAATCGCTAACCTGAACTGGAGATCCTTTAACTTGGAGGAGTGTTTTAGGATCTAAAACCACAAGTCCGTTGTATCCTGTAGTAACGAAAATTCGCCCCTCTTTCTTAGAAACAACAACCTGATTTTGATCGTTTTCTACATTAACAGGTGAATTTGGAACCATTTCTAATGTCTTTGAATCTAAAACATAAAGTAAGTTTTCACCAGCAGTACTAGTTACGTAGATTGTTTCAGCATCCGGAGAAGTTGCAACAGATGAGCAAATTCCAAAAAGTTCTATAGGTGAACGTAAATCTTCTTGTAGACTGTTATAATTGGTTTTAAGTGTTTTACTTACAGCATTACCCGCATCATTTTTTGCAATTAATGTATAACTATCTTGAAGAGGGTAGTTTGGGTAGATTTGCGTTTTTCCATCAGTATTTAGAATGCTAGGATATGGCTTTAAAGTCACTTGTGTCGCATTTTTTGTATCCCAATTAGCAATTAGGTTCCCATCTTTCCAAGTAATAGAAAATTCAGTAATTAGAGGCAAAGGTTCTGTAACTCCGACAGACAAAGATTCTAGTTTAGATTCGTTTTTATCAGCATCATAAGCTCGGAGTGAAAAAGTTGTATCCTTTGTTAATGGACCAATGCTAATTGGAGTATCTGTAGTTGTTGGAAGTTTAGAAGGAATCTCTATATCTGTTGTAGCTTCAAGTACTACACTCGTTGTATATGTATTTGTTTTCCAATACAAAGAAATATTCTCACCATAATTTACAGGACCAGTTCCATTCCTTCCAAAATCAAGTATTTCAGGTTCTTTTAAGCTTATGCGTATTTGACTACTTAATAAAACTCCTTTTCCATATGCCCAAAGTGTATAAGTAGTGTCTTGATAAGGTTGCACATTTAAGCTTCCATTTGCATTTAATGGATGTTTCGGGTTGTCATACCCAGGTGAAATCAGACAATAATCAATTTGGGTGGTTTTCCAGTGGAGCGTTGAGCTTGTACCTGGTGAAATTTCCGCTGGTTGTCCTGAAAATTCCGTGATTTCTGCTTTGGCAATTTCTTTTGTAACCGTTGTAGATAAATCGGTAATTATACCGCTTGTATCTTTTGTTTTTATAGAAATAGTAGCAACACCTATAGTCGTGTTTAGCTTGATATTATCTAAATAGAAGACAGCACTTTGTCCTGGTAGCAGAGTGTTAGAGTCACCTGTGTCTGGAGTTGCTAGAAATTCTCCAGAAGTAGCTCCAAAATTTAAATCCCAAAGAATTCCTTCTGCACTAGGTATAATTTCAGAAACAAATGGGGCTTCAATTAAATCATTAGCAGCTGAGCCAATAGGAAGTTGAATTTCAATAACCTTTATTTCTAAAGACTCATTTGTACTTGTATTTTCAATAGTGATACTCAAATCTAAAATACTACTTTGTCCAGGTGTTGTAGTAATAGATGCAGTTGAAGGAGTTGCATATGTTGCTAAATCTT
>CAYPHE010000350.1:0-2764 GCA_964410075.1 uncultured Polaribacter sp. | reverse complement strand
GCACCAAAATCTAACATTTTAATTACTTTTACTTCGTAAACAGAACCTTTTTCTGGCTTAAATAGCATAGATTCTATCTTTGCAATTACAGCATCCATTCCTTCTGGTTTTGTTCCTAAAATTTCAACAATACCTTCTTCAGTTACAGGATCTTCGTTAATTACAATAGTAGTTTCTGTTTCTTTTTGTAATTCTTGAATGTTTTTTCCTCCAGGACCAATAAATGCACCTATCAATTCATTTGGAATTCTTCTGGTAATCATTTTAGGAGCGTGAGCCTTAACATCTGCATTTGGTGTTTCAATAGTATCGGTTAGTTTACTTAAAATATGTAAACGACCGTCTCTTGCCTGTTTTAATGCATTTACTAAAATCTCGTAACTTAATCCTTTGATTTTAATATCCATTTGACAAGCTGTAATACCATCTGCAGTTCCAGTTACTTTAAAGTCCATATCACCTAAATGATCTTCATCTCCTAAAATATCAGATAAAACCGCGTAGTTATCGCCATCAGAAATTAATCCCATTGCAATACCAGAAACAGGTTTCTTTAATTGAACCCCAGCATCCATTAACGCCATTGTTCCAGAACAAACTGTTGCCATAGAAGAAGAACCATTAGATTCTAATACCTCACTTACAACTCTTACTGTATAAGGGCAATCTGCAGGAATCATTCCTTTTAACGCTCTTTGTGCTAAATTTCCATGCCCAACTTCTCTTCTAGAAGTACCTCTAATTGGACGTGCTTCTCCTGTTGAGAATGGCGGGAAATTATAGTGTAAATAGAATGTTTCTTCACCTTCATAAGATGGCATATCTATTTGATTTGCCTCTCTAGAAGTTCCTAAAGTTACTGTAGCTAACGCTTGTGTTTCTCCTCTTGTAAAGATTGATGAACCATGTGTAGATGGTAAATAATCTACCTCACACCAAATTGGTCTAATATCAGTAGTTTTACGTCCGTCTAAACGCAAACCTTCTTGTAAAGTTAAATCTCTAATTGCAGTTTTTTGTGCTTTAGCAACGTATTTACCAATTAGTTTTCCGTATTCAGCTTGCTCTTCTTCAGAGAAAGAATTGAAGACCTCTTCTTTAATTTCACTAAAAGCAGCACTTCTTTCGTGTTTAGCAGAACCCGCTTTTGCAATAGCATAGGTTTTATCGTAAACTAATTCTTTAATTTTAGCTGCTAATGCTTCATCTTCTACTTCTGGCTCATATTCACGAGTTTCTTTCTTTCCGAAAGCTTCAGCCAATGCAACTTGAGCAGCACATTGTACTTTAATGGCTTCGTGCGCAACTTTTATTGCTTCTGCCATTTCTTCTTCAGAACACTCATCCATTTCACCTTCTACCATCATTACTGAATCTTCAGAAGCACCAACCATCATGTCGATATCTGCTTCTTCTAATTGAGCTCTTGTAGGGTTAATTACAAATTCTCCATTTACTCTAGCTACTCTTACTTCAGAGATTGGGCATTCGAATGGTAAATCTGATAATTGAATAGCAGCAGAAGCCGCTAAACCAGCCATTGCATCTGGCATAACATCATCATCATGAGACATCATCTGAATCATAACCTGAGTTTCTGCATGGTAATCTTTTGGAAATAATGGACGTAATACACGGTCTACTAAACGCATGGTTAATACTTCTCCATCACTTGGTCTTGCTTCTCTTTTAAAGAAACCTCCAGGATAACGTCCTGCAGCAGCAAATTTTTCTCTATAATCTACTGTTAATGGTAAAAAATCTACGTCTGCTTGGTTGTAGTTAGAAACTACCGTACACAATAACATACATTTACCTGATTGAACAACAACTGAACCGTGTGCTTGTTTCGCTAATTTACCGGTTTCTAAAGAGATGGTTCTTCCATCTCCAAGGTCTATAACCTCTTTAAATACTTTTGGAATCATAAATTTTTAAAAATTCTTAATTTTTAATTTGTTTGTTGTTGTGTTGTGTGTTGTATTCCAATGGAAAATCAAAAGGATTGTTAGTTCTTTTGAAGTTTTTTTCCTGACTTTCAGGAAGGAAAGCTAACTTAATTGTTAACTTTTACTTTAATACTTTTTATTCAAAAAGAGTTCCTGTTTTTCATTTCGCCCTTGTGGAGAAATCTTAAAATTTCTCGACTCCATTACATTTTGCTCGAAATGATAACTGAATTACTTTTTAAATATAAATTAAAAGAGGCGTAATAAATACGCCTCTTTTTAGTTTAGAATTATTTTCTAATTCCTAATTCTTTAATTATTGCACGATATCTAGAGATATCAGTTTTCTTTAGATAGTCTAATAAACTTCTACGCTTACCAACCATTCTTACCAAAGAACGCTCTGTATTAAAATCTTTACGATTGCTTTTTAAGTGCTCTGTTAAATGGTTAATTCTGTGCGTAAATAACGCAATTTGACCTTCTGAAGAACCTGTATCGTTTTTTCCTTTACCGTGTTTTTCGAAAATGCTTTCTTTTACTTCTTTTGTTAAGTACATGCCAATATTATTTAAATGATTTTTATGTATATCAACAGCTTTTCTGTTGAGGGTGCAAATATAGAATTATTTTTTTGATAGACAATCGCTTACCAAAAAAGATAAAATTACCTGCTGGGTATTTTGATTAAGTTTTAATATTATTAAAATTGATAGATCCTTCTGCTTTCGCAGGAATGACAATTTAGCTTCTTACAGGAATATTCTGAATTAAATCGATATATAAATTCACTTGTTTTTTCAATTCCTTACGCT
>CAYPHE010000349.1:0-2771 GCA_964410075.1 uncultured Polaribacter sp. | reverse complement strand
AACTAACTCAACACAAAAATATTGCTGTTCGTTTTATTGAAGAAATGCCTTTTAACGGAAAAGGATTAAGAGAAGTAAACGAACATTGGAATTTCACTAAAATTTTACATGAGATTACGCATAATTTTAATACTGTTAAAATTCCATCAGAAAAATCATCTACCTCTAGAAATTACAAAGTAAAAGATTATTTGGGCACTGTAGGCATTATTCCTGCATTTACTAGGACCATCTGTGGAGATTGCAATCGTATTCGAATTACCTCTACCGGAACTTTTAAAAATTGTTTGTTTGACGATGGTGTATTTAATTTAAGAGATTTTATTAGAAACGGAGCTAGTAATGACGATTTAAAAAACCTCTTCTTATCTTTAGTAAAACAAAAACCTGAAAACGGTTTTATTGCAGAAGCCAACCGAAAAGGAAATGTTTCTGAAAGTATGAGTACTATTGGGGGATAGAAATTTCATTTTTTCTCATTCTTTTAAAGATTTTACCTTAAATAAGAAATATTCTTACATATTTATTTAAGGTTTTTAATGGAAGTCAAAATTATAGTTAAAACAATTTTGAATACTACATTGTTTTCTTGTAAATTGCACTAATGTATGATGCATTTTTTATCTATAAAAGTTAGATAATCTGTCCGCTCTTCAATGTTTTCATATCGTTTACTTACAACTACTAACTTATAAACGATGTTTAAAAGAATTTTTTTTCTATTTAATTTTTTGATGCTTTTTTTAAGCCATCAAATCAAAGGACAATCTTCTTTTCAAAAAGATAGCTTGCAATTAGAAGAATTAACTAAAGGAATGGATACTTACTTTAAAGATCCTGTACTTTACAAACAAAAAACTTTTGAAGCTTATTCTTTGGTTGAAAAAATGTTAACAAAACAACCTGAAAATTTATTTCTAAAGAAAAAACAAATCATTATTTATGATTTGTACTACACCCTAAAAAGAAATGAATTGCAATACGAAGAAAGTTTAGACATTATTTTAAAAAACATAGCACTTAAAAAGCGGATTAACGATTCTTGTGGTTTATCAAAATCATATAGAGGTTTGGGCGTTTTTTGGAGAATTCAAAAAAATAGGGAAAAATCGCTTCCTTTACTAGAAAAGGCGTTGGTTATTGCTCAAAAATGTAACGATATAAAAGAAGAAGCCCGTTCTATACTAGCCTTGGCAGGTTACTATTTTGCTATAGAAAATTACAAAAAATCGCTTGAACTAAATGTAGTAGCTTTAAAGTTATCAAAACAACATAATTATGTTGGAGGTATTGCCAACTCTAACTATCAAATGGCAAGAACACATAACTTATTAAAGGACTTTAAAAAAGGTTTATTTCATTTAAAAAAAGCTGAACAAGGCTTTTTAGAAACACAAAACTTATCTGCCTTAGAACGCGTTAATTTTGCTTATGCTGTGTATTATCGAAAAAAAGGAGAATCTCAAAAAGCAATTACATATTACTCTAAAACAATTGACTACAATTTAAAATTAAGAGATAGCTCTAGATTAATGAACCGTTTTTTAGGTTTAAGTAATAGTTATAGAGATAGTAAAGACTTTGAAAAAGCGTATTACAATTATTTAAATTACAAAGGGCTACAAAAAAAGATTAACGATAAAAAACAATACGGAAAATTAATTGAGCTAGAAAGCCGTTTAAAATATGAAAATGAAAAAAGAATTGACAGTATTAAGTTTGCACAACAAAAAGCTTTAGACGAACAAAAAATAAAAGATAAAGCAAATACTAGATTTCTATTTTTTGTAATTGGTTCTTCCGTTTTATTAATTATTGTTTTTATTCTTTACATATTATACCGTCAAAAAGCAAAAGAACAAGCTTACCAAAACATTCTTTTAAACAAAAAAGTAGCTACCAAAACCGAAGAAATTGAAGAGCTTTTAAAAGAAACCATGAAACATTTAAGCTCTAAAGAAAAACTAACTTCTGATCTTCAGAAATATTCTAAAGAGGAAGATGTTTTACTATTACAAAGCATTATTAGCGATTTAAAAGCCTCTAAAGCAGATGACAAAAAACTCTCTTTAATTAAGCAAAACATTCAAAATATTAACTTCGAATTTATAAGAGTTTTAAAAGAAACTCATCCTAACTTAACCAAAACAGAAATAGAAGTTTGTTCTTTTATAAAAATGGGATTATCTAGAAAAGAGATTTCTGA
Source organism: uncultured Polaribacter sp. (assembly GCA_964410075.1). Taxonomy (GTDB): domain Bacteria; phylum Bacteroidota; class Bacteroidia; order Flavobacteriales; family Flavobacteriaceae; genus Polaribacter. The sequence continues at coordinate 565 of CAYPHE010000349.1, read as the reverse complement.
AATTAGAGGAACCTCTGGCTTTGCGGTTAAAACAATGAGAAACAGAATTCGTAAAAAAATAGAAATAGAATCTTCTATTACATTAGACGAATACCTAAAATCTCTTCAATAATAAAAGATTTAAGACTTGTAACCCCTTTTGTAACCTCTACTTTTTTTTTGATTTCAGCAATCAGTTATAGTATTGCATTTCAAAAATAGAGTACGATTAATAAAAAATCGTTAAACTAAAAAAACCTTTCTCCCCCCAATTTATTGTAATAGATAGATACAATTATTTTGAAAGGTTTTTCATTGCTTTAAGAAGGGCAAAAGCAATGAAATTGATTCCCCTAGTATTTTTACTAGGGGTTTCTTTTTTTAACTAAAAAGTAAATGATTAAATATTAACAGAATTCAAGTAACAAATGCCTTCATCATTCATAAAGCTATTGCTTTTTTTATTCAAATTTAACCTTCCTCCAGAAAAATTTGTAGCTGGTAAATTTAGTTCTTTAAAAATGCAAGCAGTAGCTGCATAATCCCAAATACTACCTCCTCCTGTTTCTTTTTTAGGAAGTTTTAA
>CAYPHE010000348.1:0-2785 GCA_964410075.1 uncultured Polaribacter sp. | reverse complement strand
CTTCTCCTTTTTTTAAAAGCCCTGTATGTAATCGTATACATGCTTTTGCTGCTCCGCCGGTATCATATGTATTTACTAAAAGAACTTTCATTAAAGCTTAGTATAAACAACCATTATAGAATGACCTCTAATTTTATTTTTAAATTTCGATATTATTTTTTGATAAAATTTATCCATTTTTAGTTTATTAAATAAAAAACGTGAATATCTGCTTTTAAAAATTATTTGTGACTTAGTAGATGCAACAAACCAATTTACATGATAATCTTGTAACGGTTCAAATATTACTTTATCTACCTTTAAACCAAAAATTGAAGATATTTTTGATAATGAATTTTTATTCCATAACCCCATATGATGAGGAGGTTTATTTAACAAACCACCACTAGTTAATTTTATAAATGAATCATTGTTGGGAACACATACAATTAATTTACCACCAACTTTTAAACAGTCAACTTGTGCTTTAATAAAAGAACTAACATCAGAAATATGTTCTAGCACTTGATAAGAACATACAACATTATACTTCTCTTTATTAGAATTGGCATGATCTTGAACCGTCTGATTTAATATATCAACTCCTATTTCTTTTCCTTTCTTAATACTTTCTTCATTTAGCTCTAATCCAATAATATCAAAACCAAAATCTTTTATTTTTTTTATAAAACCAAGACCTCCACTTCCTACTTCAAGTATTTTATCATCCTTTTTAAAGTATTTTAAACTCATTTGATTTTCCCATTTCCATGGCATATAGTACCAATCAAATGATTGTAATTTTTTATAAAAGTCACTATCACCAGCAATATTAAAAGGATAATAAAATCTATAACCTGTCTGTTGGCATTTAAATATATAAATATTATCTATACCCTCTAAAAATGGAGAAATATCAATATCAAAATTTTCAGAATAATCATTTTTTAACATATCAATATTGATTGTTTCAATCAATAAAGCTTCTTTATTTGTTAACGGTGATAAAACTTCCATATTTATTGTAAATTTTTTTTACTATTTTTTTTAATTTTAAAAAAATTGAAATTTCAACTTTATTTCTATAAAATTCCTCAACTAATCTTCTTGCTTTCTTATTCTCTACTAGTTTTTTTGGTTTATTAAAATCTAATTCGTTCAATAACTTATTAGAATATCTATCTGAAGTTTCACAATGAACTCCAGAATTATCAAAACCAATATTATTTACAAACGATTTAGAAGGATGTAAACATAAGCCTTGTTTTAGAAAAACAGATGCGTGCCACTTAATAGCCCAAGTTTTCATATTTCCTTTAATATTTGCTTCTAAATGAGATAAAAACGGATAAGCCCCATTCATATTAAATTCTAAAGTTCTATTAGAGTTAATTATTTCATTATATAACTCAACACTATTACTGTTGTAAGAATCCCATGATTTTTTCCAAGTAGCCCAGCCCCAACAAGAAGTTTGATTATAAAAAAAGAAATTTGGTAATTTTCCTTTTACTTTTGAAAAATATCCTGAAATATGCATTACTTTTTCTTCATTCTCATATGCATCAAGAGCGGAATTCATATATTTTAAAAAAAACCTTGAAGTAACTATATCATCTTCTAAAACAATAATTTTTCCATATTTATTAATTACCTCAGTAATACCTTTAACTATATTATCAGCAAGCCCTATATTGTTGGGTCGCTCAATAATATAAACTTTTTTACACCATTCTTTTTTTCTTACTACTAATCTTACTTCATCTATTACCTTAAGTTGATCTTGAGAAGCACCTAATTTGGGTCCGTCACAATAAATATATAATACACTATTATCTGCAAATTCATTTAAGATTAAAGCCTCTAAAGTTTGTAAAGTGTGCCAAGGCCTATTATATACAAATAAAACTATTGGTGCATAATTCATGTTATTTAATTTTTTTAGCAAAGTAATCTGTTGTTAATTGTGCTAAAGTTTTTGAATTTTCTTTAAAATAACCATTCTCATAAGTAGCAAACAACTGATCAACATATGAAATTGGAGGTGTAAATCCTGTTTTTTTTCTATTTAAAACAAAATCTGGTAAAACTCCTTTTAAGCTATCTTTTAATAGTTGTTTGGGTTTTTCTTTATGAAACCTGTATTCAATCGGTAAAGTGTTTACAAACTTTATTAAATCCAAATCAGAAAAAGGACTTCTCATTTCTATTGAATTAGCCATTGCTAATTTATCAGCTAAAAAATAACAATTATTTGTAAGCCAAGCATAATTTAAAAAATGATATACATTATCTATCATTTCTTTATATCCTATTCTATGCCAATCATCTCTATCTAATGGAATTGATTGTTCTTTTGCTATACTATCTAATTCAGAAAAAACAGGAAGATTATATCTAGAATTTATTAGATTTAAAGGATTTTTTTGTTTGTTTCTTATAAATATTTTAAAAAAATTATATAGTATGTGTACAATACTTTCTTTGGTATTTTTTTTGGGTAAATTTTGTTTTTGCTCATTCAACCATTGTAAGCTTAAAGCGTAATCATTATGAGACTTGTATCCAAAAAATAATTCGTCACCTCCATTTCCACTTAATAATACCGTAAAATTGAACTCTTTTGCCTTTTTGTAGATTTCCCATTGCGGGAACATAGCAATATCTCCATTAGGTTCGTCTAGTATTGGCAAAATAGTATTAAGGTTATCCTTAAATTTTTTTTCATTTAAAAGAATTTCATGCCATTTGCATCCCAATTTATCACTAAGCTTTTTTGCTTCAAATCTTTCATCAACTGAATGGT
>CAYPHE010000347.1:0-2796 GCA_964410075.1 uncultured Polaribacter sp. | reverse complement strand
TACGTTTTCATTTGAATACTAGATGGGTTCTTTACACTAATATCAAAAGGTAACTTTGTTAACTTACCAGATACTAGATCTCTTTTAAAAACCACAACAGCATTTGTATACATATTAGCTACCAAAAGAAAATTTCCTGAAGGATCTATTCCAAAATTTCTTGGATGCTCTCCATAAGTTGATTGGTGACCAACCAATTGTAATTTTCCACTATTCTCATCAACAGAAAAAATAACAATAGTATCTTCTTCCGGACCACGGTTTGAAGCATACAAAAACTTACCGTCTGGAGAAATGTGAATGTCTGCTGTTCTGTAAATATCTTGTTTTTGCTGATATGTAAGATAATCTTCTATAAAGCCTAAATTTCCGTTACTATATGTATACGCATCTATTTTACCACTCAATTCATTTACCAAATACCCAAATTTTCCATTAGGATGAAACGCAAAATGTCTTGGACCACTTCCTGGTTTTGTTTTAATTTCTTTAGGGTTTTCTAAAGAAACTTTTCCCTGTTTTTTTACAAGCTCAAATCCTCTAATTTTGTCTGCTCCCAAATCATGAGCAAAAACATAGTTATTATCTGGAGAAAAATTAGCAGAATGCATATGAGATGCTCTTTGCCTACTTTTAATAATACTACTGTCTTTAAACTGTAATACTTGACTGTTTTCTGACAAACTACCATCGGTATTAATCTTAAAAAGACTTAAACTACCATCAGAATAATTAGAGTTTACCAAATAATTTCCTGAACTATCAATAGCTAAGTGTGCAGGATTTAATCCTCCACAATCTTGTATATTTAATAGGTCTATTTTTTTATTAGGAACATCAACTTTAAACGCAGCTACTTTTCCATTATATTTCATTTGGCTATCTACTACCGAATATAAATATTCGCCATTAGGAGATAATCGTTGAAAAGAGGTATTTGTAATACTATCTATAGTATGTTTTAAAGTAGATTTTCCTGTTTCGGTGTCAAATTCATAAACATGAATTCCTTCTCCTGGTTTTTTATCTGTAAAACTTCCTACAAAAAGTAAGGTTACTTCTTCTTTTGTTTCAGTACAAGAGGAGAAAATAGACACCATTAAAACAGTTATAAAAATTGATGCTATATAATTTTTAAAATTGATTTTCATAAAATTTGATTTAGTGTAATATTTCTAGTGAAGATAATTCAGGTTTTCCTCCCCTATTTCCACTACCAGCTGCAATATATATTTTATTATTGAAAAGCACAGATTGAGTTCCATGTCTTCCTCTTTTTAATTGAATAGAACTACTCCATTTATTTGTCGATAAATCCAATATTTCAATTTGATCGTGTGCCGTTTTTTGACTAGCACTTTCACCCCCAATAACAAACAAATTTCCGTTACGTATAATACAGGAAGCACCAGCTCTTTTTGTAGGAATATTTAAAGATTCTGGTAAAGTAACCCATTGGTTCTTTTCAATATCAAAAACATCAATTTCTGCAATAGTTAAATTAAACGTTTGTTTTGTTTTTGCTGATGAATTTCTACCACTAGCACAATAAATTTTATTTTGATGAATAGCTGCATGAAAATGATCTCTTGGTCTTGGCGCGTCTTTTAGAGTAGACCATTCGCCTGTTTTAAAATTGTATGTATCCATCCACGAAACATGCCCACTCCAATGACCATCTGTTATTCCGCATATTACGTAAGCAAAATCACCTTTTACTACCACTCCTGCAGAACCTCTTCTTCTAGTTTCTGGAATGGTATTTCCCCAAATCCATTGGTTACTTTTTGTTTGATAAATTAATATTTTATCTAAAGGTTTTTCATGCGGATATTTTCCCGTCATTGCCCCAATAATATAAATATCATTGTTATAAGTTACTGCTTGAAAATGATGAATTTCAACAGGTGGTTTAGGGCCTTGTTCCCAACTGTTTGTTTTTTTATTAAAAATATCTATAGGTTTAATTTTTCTTCCACCAATAAGATACAACAACCCATTTACTGCTACAAAACCACACTCGTGTCTTGCAGAAGGTAAATTTTCTGTTGATATTATTTCACTTTTTGTAATAACATTTGGTGCACAGCTAAAAAAATAAATACAGCTAACAATTACAATTTTTAAATAGAGTTTCATAAGGTTTTACAAATGCTATTATTTAGAAAAATCAATATACAAGCTGTTTGTAAGACGATCTATTTCGAAGATTTTCTTCTTAAAACGTATTTCTTCTCCTTCTCCTACATAAATACTTTTTAATGTTTTATTTTTATCTAAAGTAATGACCGCATAAGATCCTTTAAAATAGACTTCGTCATTTTGAAATACTTGGTTTTTAGATTGCGTAATTACATATTGAGTCAACTGTTCCTTTGGCGTTTTACTTACGATTTCTAATCCTTTGTAAACACCATCTTGCTCTAACTTAGCAACAGATTGAATGGATGGTTTTTCTGTTTCATTATATGGTTCAAAAACTACTACAAAAGGATTTTTCCAAGCCTCTCCTTTATTTCTGATTACTAAAGTAGGTGTAGGTAATTTATTATAAGGTTTTGGCGCTTCAAAAGTAATGGGCGCTTTTACTTTGGTATACGTTCTATTTAAAAAACCTGGAATATGCAATTGCATAAAAACCGAATTGCCTTTTAATTTTTTAGTATGAAATGTAGCTACTATATCTTTTTGATATGCTTTAGAGGTTTTCACATTTTTAAAAAAGTGCCAACCTGGGTTCCTATATTGTTTATTATGCACCCATTTCTTATTTGCATTTGCCATGTATCGATTTGG
>CAYPHE010000346.1:0-2798 GCA_964410075.1 uncultured Polaribacter sp. | reverse complement strand
TCGTTTTCTTCTATAGTATATGCAATATCAAATTCGTTTTTAACAAGATTGATTTTGTCTCCCAAACCAAACCCAATGGCATTATAGGTTTTTGGGTTAGCACCTTCAATAATATTCAGTTTTAAATGACTATTGTCTTTACCCACAGTTTTACCATAACCATTATCTCTAATAGATCTTGTTCTAAAAACAGGTTTCATGTTTTGAGGGCCAAAAGGAGCCATTTGCTGAATAATTCTAAAAAATTTTGGCGTAATTTCAGAAAGTTCTATTTCTGCATCAATGGTAATTTCTGGAGTTTTTTGTTTTTCTGATATGGTTTTGGCAACCACATCTTCAAATTTAGATTTAAATTGCTCATAATTCTCAGGCAGTAAGGTTAAGCCTGCGGCATATTTATGACCACCAAATTGTTCGATATAATCTTTACATTCTAGTAGCGCATTATACACATCAAAACCTCTTACAGATCTTGCAGAGGCTGCTAGTTTTTCGCCACTTTTTGTAAAAACCAATGTGGGTCTGTAATAGGTTTCTATCAATCGAGATGCTACAATGCCAATAACACCTTTGTGCCAATTTTTATGATAAACTACAGAAGTACAGCGGTTTTCTTCTTTGTTTTCTTTGATTTGTTGTAAGGCTTCTTTTGTTATGTTTTGGTCTAAATCTTTACGTTCTGTATTGTAGTTTTCAATATCTTTTGCAAAATTAATGGCTGCATTAAAATCCATTTCTGTTAGTAATTCTACAGCATAATTACCATGTTTTATTCTTCCTGCGGCATTAATTCTTGGGGCTACAATAAAAACTACATCAGTTATGGTTAAGGTTTTCTTTTTTACTTGATGAATTAACGCTTTAATTCCATTTCTAGGATTAGAATTAATTACTTGTAAACCATAAAAAGCCAGTACTCGGTTTTCTCCATTTACAGGAACAATGTCTGCTGCAATTGCAGTAGCAACTAAATCTAAATACGGAATAAAATCAGTAATAGTTTGGTTTCTTTTTTCGCCAATGGCTTGTATCAATTTAAAACCAACTCCACAACCACACAACTCTTTAAAAGGATAATCACAATCCTTTCTTTTAGGGTTCAAAACAGCAACTGCATCTGGAATTTCATCACCAGGTTTATGATGATCGCAAATAATAAAATCGATATTTTTTTGTTGCGCATAAGTAACTTTATCTATGGCTTTAATACCACAGTCTAAAGCAATAATTAAAGAGCAATCATTATCTTCTGCATAATCAATTCCTGCAAAAGAAATTCCATAACCTTCTTTGTATCTATCAGGAATATAGGTTGTTGCGTTTTTGTAAAACGTTTTTAGGTAAGCGTATACTAAAGAAACTGCTGTTGTTCCATCAACATCATAATCACCATAAATTAATATGTTTTCATTACTAGCAATTGCAATTTCAATTCTTTTTACAGCTTTATCCATATCTTTCATTAAATATGGATTGTGAATAGCTTCTAAACTAGGTCTAAAAAATGATTTTGCTTCATCAAAAGTAGTAACACCTCTTTGAACAAGTAAAGTTGCAATAGTCTTAGAAATCCCTAAACTTTTTGCAAGTTCTAAAACTATTGTTGCCTTAGGTTTTGGTTGAAGTGACCACCTCATAAATTATACTTCGTGATAAAAAGTTGCTGTAGAAACTGTAGCAAATTGTCTAAACATTTCCATTACGCCACAGTATTTTTCTACAGATAAGTTTACGGCTTTTTCAATTTTATCTTTCTTTAAATCTTTTCCGTAAAAATGATAGTCTACTTGAACTTTATTGTAAAATTTAGGGTGTTCATCTGTTAATTCTGCAGTAACTTCAATTTTAAAATCTGCTACTGTTGCACGCATTTTTTCTAATAAAGAAACTACGTCTAAGCCAGAACAACCTGCCAAAGAAGATAACATTAATGCTTTTGGTCTGTGCCCTTTACTTTCGCCACCGTTTTCTTCGCCAGCATCAATTAATAATTTATGCCCACTTGGGTTATCGGTTTCAAAACGCATTTTTTCTTGCCAAACTGTGGTAACTGTATTTTGTGTCATATCAATTTTAATATAAATTGTTTTCTTTTATAAATAAGAGTCGATTGCAAAAATACATAAATCAAATATTTTTGTTTGTTGAATAAATACCGATTTATTTATTTTACAATGTTTTGTAATCACTAAGATTTCTTAGAAAGTACAATTCTAATAATGTTTTTTAAATAGAACTCAACTTAGAATTTCTTGAACTTTTTGCTGTAAAGTTGGCACAACATTTTGCTCAAACCAAGGGTTTTTAGTCAGCCAAAAACGGTTTCTAGGTGATGGATGCGGTAAAACAAAAAACTTTGGTAAATATTCTGGATAATTATCTACAGTTTCGGTTAGTGTTCTTTTAGCTTTGTCTTTTAGATAGTAATTTTGAGCATACATTCCAATAAGAATGATTAACGCTACATTGGGCATTTTGTCTAAAATTTGTTGATGCCATGTAGGAGCACATTCTTTTCTTGGTGGTTTGTCTCCGCTTTTTCCTTTGCCAGGGTAACAAAACCCCATTGGAACAATTGCAAATTTTTCTACATCATAAAATTCGGTGTTAGAAACGTTTAACCATTTACGTAACTGTTTTCCGCTTGCATCATCCCAAGGAATTCCAGATTTGTGCACTTTAGTTCCTGGGGCTTGACCAATAATTATGATCTTAGAATTTTGATGACCAGTAACCACGGGATTTGCTCCCAAATCTAGATGAGGTTCACAAATTGTACATTTTTTTATTTCAGAAAG
>CAYPHE010000345.1:0-2805 GCA_964410075.1 uncultured Polaribacter sp. | reverse complement strand
CTTCTTCCTCTAATAAAAATGCTGGAATTTTAGTAATATCTACATCCAATCCAATACATAAGAAAGATTTTTTTTTCTTTATTTGTTCAATAAGTTGAGCTGTTGTCATTTTGTGAATTCAATTACGCAAAAGTAGGTATTTTAGTAATTTCTTGTAAGTCATTTTATATTTAAAAGACCAATGTTAAAAAGTATGCACAAATATTTTACAATTCTTTTTTTATTAATGCTGGTAAGCTGTAGTTTAAAAACCCCTACAGAATTTTCAAAAGCTGCACTTTCAGAAGAAATACATACGGTAACCGATTCTATAACATCATTAGAAAAAGTATTAGAAAAACATTCAGGAAAAAAAATTGTAATCGATGTTTGGGCATCTTGGTGCAGAGATTGTTTGGTCAATTTACCAAGAACAAAACTTTTACAAGAAAAATATCCAGAGGCAGTGTTTCTTTTTTTATCGGTAGATAAAAATAAAAAAGCTTGGAAAAAAGGCATTACAAAACACCAAATTTTAGGACTACACTACAACCTTCCAAAAGGTATGGATTCTGGAAATTTAGTAGATTTTTTAGACTTAGGTTGGATTCCAAGGTATTTGGTAATCGATGAAAAAGGGAAAATCGCTTTATTTAAAGCCACCAAAGCCATAGATAGAAGAATAGAAGATGCTTTAAAGGAGTAATTTTTTTAGAAGCTATTTCCAGCTTTCGCTACTCGCTTTTTTCGTACCTCAAAAGAGCTCAAACATACCGCTCAATCTGGGCTAAGCTTGTTTAGTTATTATATATAAAAATTCAATTCAAATGTTAATTTGGCTAAACTAGTTAAACAGGCATTTCCTTAAAAAAATAATTCGTATTCAATGCAAAACAAACTTATTACAACGTTTTAGTAAGAATTTCTATGAAACGTAAATTATTGTGTTTCCAATGCTTAAATTTACACCTTTAAAATATCAATTAGAATTAATTATGAGAACCAAAATAGTTGCAGGAAACTGGAAAATGAACTTAGACAAACCATCAACACAAAAGTTGATTAAAAGTTTAAAAAAGTCTATTGCAAGTTTACCTTTAAAAAATACCAGAGTTATTGTAGCTCCAACATTTGTTAATTTGTCTACAGCTGTAAAAAAAGCTAAAAAATCTAAAGTAGAAGTTGTTGCACAAAATATGCACGAAGCTAAAAACGGTGCATATACTGGAGAAATCTCAGCAGAAATGTTACAATCTGTAGGTATTAAAACTGTAATTCTAGGTCATTCAGAAAGAAGAACTTATTTTAATGAAACCGATGAAACTTTAGCTAAAAAAGTAGATGCCGTATTAGAAAATAAAATGGAAACTATTTTTTGTTTTGGAGAGTTGTTAGAAGATAGAAAATCAGATAACCATTTTGCGGTAGTAGAAAGCCAGTTAAGCAATGCCTTATTTCATTTACCAGAAAGCGCTTGGAAAAGTATTGTTTTAGCATACGAACCAGTTTGGGCAATAGGAACAGGAGAAACAGCTTCTCCAGAGCAAGCTCAAGAAATGCACGCTTTTATTAGAAGTATTATAGAAAAGAAATACAACGCAGCAGTTGCAGACGGTGTTTCTATCTTATACGGAGGTAGTGTAAAACCTAATAATGCTGCTGAAATCTTTTCTAAACCAGATGTAGATGGTGGTTTAATTGGAGGAGCGTCTTTACATGTAGACGATTTTAAAGCAATTATTGTAGCGATTTAAAAAAACGTTTTATTTACTATAAATTTGCACCAAAGTACGCTTTGGTGCTTTTTTTATTTTATGGATAATATTTATATCGAATATATTTTTACGGTTACTCCTAAAGAACCTGCAACAGAAATTTTAATTGCAGAATTAGGAGAAGTAGGTTTTGAAAGTTTTGTAGAAAACGAAAATGGAGTAGTAGCTTACATTCAGAAAAGCGATTGGAACGCTAACTTATTAGCAAACATTTTTGTATTAAATTCTAATGAATTTCAAATAGAGTTTACACAAAAAGAAGTAGCTCAAACCAATTGGAATGCCGAATGGGAAAAGAATTTTAGCCCAATTGAAGTAGATAATCTAGTAAGTGTTAGAGCTCCGTTTCACGAAAACGCAAACCTAAAATACGATATTGTAATAGAGCCAAAAATGAGTTTTGGAACTGGGCATCATGAAACCACACATATGATGATTCAGCATTTATTACAGTTAGATTTACAAGACAAAAAAGTGCTAGACATGGGCTGTGGAACCGGAATTTTAGCCATTTTAGCAGAAATGCGAGGCGCAACAAAACTAGATGCTATAGATATAGATAATTGGTGTTATATTAATTCTATAGAAAATATTGCGAGAAACAATTGTAAACATATTACTGCTTTAGAAGGAGATGCTTCTTTAATTAAGGGGAAATATGATGTTATTATTGCAAATATTAATAGAAATATTTTGTTGAATGATATGCATATTTATGCAAATGCGCTATGTAAAAACGGAACCTTATTGTTGAGTGGTTTTTATAAATCAGATATAGATATTATTAATACAGAAGTAGAAAAGTATCAATTAACATTTGTTAAGCAAATAGAAAGAAATAATTGGGTAGCTTTGCAGTATATTAATAAGTAATTTTCTATTTTTACCAAAAAATGAGTACCAAAGAAAAGATACAGGAAGATGTTGATGTATTAGAACAAGAAACTCATCAGCACGAAATTGTTTTACATAATGATGATGTAAACACTTTTGACTTTGTAATTGATTCTTTAATTCAGGTTTGTGACCATACATTAGAACAAGCAGAGCA
>CAYPHE010000344.1:1529-2819 GCA_964410075.1 uncultured Polaribacter sp. | reverse complement strand
GTTTTAAACGGTTTAGGAACTCGTGGTGTAATGATTGCACCTACAGTGGCTAAAAGCTTGTTTTCACATTTAGAATATCGAACTTATTTAGATTTTGAAATAGATATTAAACGCTTTAACTAATTTAATTTTTTTTATTTTTTTCAGAACTTTGCAAATACAATGAAACCCTATGCGGACTATTAGCTCTTCTTCGTTGTCTTTTATAGTCTCTATTCATCTTAAATTGTTCGATTTTTCTAGAAATTATAGTTGATAAACTCATAAGTATTTACTAAACTTTTAAATTTAATTTCAATTCAAAAATCTAAAAAATATAGAAACAAGTCGTAGGTATTAATACCCTAAATAAATAAATGTTTGTTTTTTTGAACCCAAGTAGATAGTGCACCCGTTTCTCTAGATAAATCTAATTTTAAGATAATCTTACTACGATGTTTTTCTACAGTTCTAGGAGATATAAATAATAAATGGCCAATTTCTTTATTGGTTTTATGTTGAGCAATTAGTTTTAAAATTCTTCTTTCAGCTATAGAAAGTTCATCTAAAATTGTATTAGATTCTTCTGTAAAACCAATATGCTCTTTTAGTGCTTTGCTAAAATAAGGTTCGTTATTTAAAACGGAATTCATGCAAGTTTCAATTTCATCAATAGCAAACTCTTTAAGTAAATACCCAAAGATTCCATATTTTTTTGACTCCAAGTATAAGTTAATGTCTTTATGAAGTGTAATTAAGATAACTTTAGTATTTATTTTAAGTTTTTTACATTGTTTGGCAATTTCAATACCTGTTAATAGTGGCATTTCTACATCTAAAATAGCAATATCTGGTTTGTTTAGTAAAATAAAATTTAAAGCAGTTTGACCTTCATTAGCTTTGCCTATAACATTAAACTTCTTTTCAATTAAAAGGTTTTCTAAACCTTTTAATAAAAGAGGATGATCATCTGCAATAAAAATTGTGATATTACTCATTTTTAGGGATTTTAATTGTGATACTAGTGCCACCTTTAATAAAAGAGTCTACTTTTATTGTTCCATTTAAAAAACGTACTCGTTCTCTAATAGTTTTTAACCCTAAACTATTAGGATTATTGTATTTTTTAGAAAAATCAAATCCAATTCCATTATCCTTTATATATAAATACAAATTAGAATCTTTATTTAATAGCGTAATTCTTGCAGATTTAGCTTCGGAATGTTTTATGATATTAGATAATGATTCCTGTAATATTCTAAATAAATTTAATTCTTGATCTTTGGTTAAAACACCTTTAATGTTATCAAA
>CAYPHE010000344.1:0-1429 GCA_964410075.1 uncultured Polaribacter sp. | reverse complement strand
TGTAATTCATTTTCAAAAAGAGATTGGTAATAATTAAAAGAATTTAGGTTAGTTATTTTTTGTAAAGAATCTTTTTTATGAATATATTTTTTAAAATAAAAAACTTCTTTTGAGTGCGATTTTAATTCGCTATAAACTAAAGATAGTATTCTATATAATTCAATTTGATCAGTTACTTCATAAGAATCTTTTGATTGCTTTAAAGCTTTAAATAATATTTTTTTTGCTTTTTTATATTTTTTTTCTTTATACAAAATATAACTTTTCGTTATTCTATAGAATTGATAACCATAAACATTATCATCCATAGTTTTTATAATATCTTTTACTTTTTGAATTCTTTTTTTTGCTTTTTTTAAATCAGTATCGGCATAAAATTTGGCCAATGCAGTATTAATATTTATTAGATAGTAAGGAGTAATGCCTTTTGTTTTGTTTGCAATACTATCTGCTTTTAATAAGTAATTTAATTGTTGATTGTAATTTTTAGTTTTTTTATAAGATGAGGCAAGGTTATAATAATCTACAATAAGACCATTTTCTAAATTTAATTTAATTTTCTCTTCAATAAATTTTTTTCGTTCTTGAATGCTTTTTTCATTGAAACCTAAAGTTCCGTAAATGCTAATAGTACTTTGTTTCGTATGATTATAATATTCTAAATCTCCTAAATTTTTATAATAGTTTCCCGCTATAATAAAACTATTTAAGGCTTTTAAGTAATTTCCTTTTTCAAAATAAACTTGTCCTGTAAAGTAAATGGCATCTGCTTTAAAAATAGAGTCTTTATCTCTTAGAAAAAATGTAGCTAAATTGTAGTTTTTTAAAGCGCTATTAAAGTCTTTTCCGTTAAAAAATCCCCCTCCTTTTTTTAAATAGAGTTTTCCTAAAATGCTAGAATCTTTTATTTTAGAAGTGTGTTTTTCAATTTTATTTAAAAGTCGTAATGCTCTTTCTCTTTTGCCAAGTCTATCGTTAATTGTAAAAAAACCATTTATAGCCTTTGTAGCAGCTCTTTCATATTCTTTTTGTTGTATGGCTAAGTCTACAAATTTTTCTACATAGTCAGCAAAATCTTCAAAATTATTAGGATTCTTATAATTATTAGATAAACTGTCTAAAGCGTTTAGTCGTATAACGTTTGTCTTAGCTGAGTCTAAAATGGATAAAAAATATTCATCTTTTTTTTGGGAAAAACTAGATAACGAAATAAGAAAAACTAGGGTTATGGGAAAGTAAATTTTCATAAAAATGAAAAATGTATGCTACAAATATGCGAAATAAATATTAAATCACGCTATCGTATCAATACCCATAAATTATTTCTTTACAGAATAACTCACAAACATATTAATCCACAAAATTCTAGACAACCTTAAATTTATAGGAGCTAAAACAAGCAAGGCAACAATTATAGCTAAAAAAGACT
>CAYPHE010000343.1:0-2820 GCA_964410075.1 uncultured Polaribacter sp. | reverse complement strand
ATTAATTGTGCTTTTTCCATTAAAAAATCTTTTTACTAAAATACTTTAAAAGATTATATCACCACAATTGTTTTGAATTTAGTTTTAATTAAAAACACTTCGACAAGCTCAGTGTGACCTGGTTTACGATAAAAAATATTCAAATGTCAGTCTGAGCCTGTCGAAGACTTCTTTCAGAGTTATATCTTTTGATTATTAACTTACATGAGCATTTCGGTTGGCTCAGTGTGACTGGTTGATAATTCAGTATTAAAATTTATCTCATTATTTTTTTGTTTATTTATCTAATCTCGTCAGTCTGAGCTTGTCGAAGACTATTTCCTAAACTATATTATCAAATTAAAATACACTTCGACAAGCTCAGTGTGACTCTTTAACTACTACTAGCTTTTTAGTTAAAATAAAATTCTAATCTACATTCTTGAATCTTTATTTTGAGTGTAATTTTTAGAAAATTTTATCAAATTTTGCCAGTTCTCATCAATTAATGCTTGTTTTTTTCTTCTAGACCAGCCTTTTATTTTCTTCTCAAGTTGAATTGCATCTCTAGGATCTGAACATTCTAGATACCATTTTAATTCTATTGGCAATCTTGAATTTGTATAAGAACTTTTACTTTTTCCAGACTTATGTTCAAGAATCCTTCGTTCCAAATTATTAGTCATTCCTGTATAAAAAGAATTATCAGCGCATAGTAAAATATATACGTAGTAAACTTTCATTTCATAGCTTTTTTTAATTCAATCTAAAACACTTCGACAAGCTCAGTGTGACTTGGTTTACGATAAAAAATATTCAAATGTCAGTCTGAGCTTGTCGAAGACCAATTTATTAATTACTGTACTTTTTAAAAATAACACAAGCATTTACATCACCAAAACCAAAACTTGCTTTTGCTATAATATTTAGCGGTTTTTCTATCTTTTTTGTCAAGACTTTCTCTTTTGCAATTAACATTTTTATTTCAGGATGCAGATCTTCACAATTGATATTTGGAAACAAAAATTGTTCTTTCAATTGTAATACAGAAGCAACAGATTCTATAGATCCAGCTGCAGCCAAACAATGACCAATTTGCGATTTTAAAGAATTGATGTATGGAAAATCATCATGTTTTCTACCCAATGCTTTTGTCCAGTTTTCTATTTCTAAAGCATCTTTTATAGTCGCTGTTAGGTGACCATTAATCGCATCAATATCAGTTGCTTTAATGTTAGCATCAAGTATGGCATTTTTTATACAATGCTGAACTGCTTCTGCATTTGGAGCTGTTAATGTACCTCCATTTCTTTGCCCTCCAGAATTGATATTCCCGCCTAAAACTTCTGCATAAATGGTAGCTTTTCTAGCTAAAGCACTTTCTAAAGATTCTAAAACCAAAGCACCTCCTGCTCCTCCAGGCACAAAACCAGCGGCGGTTTCACTCATTGGTCTAGATCCTTTTTCTGGGGATTCATTGTGTTTGTAATTCATTACACGCATGGCATCAAAACCTCCCCATGTATGCAAACTACTATCGCTAGAACTACCTACCAACATTCGTTTGGCTTTGCCGTTTTTTATGCGTTCAAAACCCATTAATAAGGCTTCTGTACCCGTTGTACAAGCTGAGGAATTTGTAGTTACTTGATTACCAAAACCTAAGATTCCACCTAAATAAGCTGAAATTCCGCTAGACATGGTTTGCACTACAGAAGTGCTTCCCAAGCGTTTTACTTTGCCTTCATCTATTTTATTAATGGCTTCTCGTAATTTTTCAATACCAGAAGTTCCTGTGCCAAAAATTAGACCAGTATCGTAGTCTAAATCAGAATTTTCATCAACAGAAAAACCTGCGTCTTTCCATGCGTCTATGCCAGCAATGCAACCGTATAAAATACTTGTACTATTAAAGCCTCTTCTTTGTAAAGGCGTTAAATAATTGGCTATATGTTCTTCAGAAATTTCTGGAATTCCGCCAATACAACAAGAAAATCCAGCATCTTTTAAATGCTGATGAAATTTTATGCCCGATTTTCCAGCCTGAATCGCTTTAGAAAACTCAGCAACAATTATTGCATTTGGAGCAACAACACCTAAACCAGTTATGACTACTCTATTTTTCATAACTGTAATTTAAGTAATATTTTTTGATATTATATATAAATTAATACAAACGCTATTTAGCTAAAATTCCTCGCTTTTTAATTTCTGGAATCATGCGTAAAGCACCTTCTTTTATGATGTTTGCTTTAAAGGTAAATGTTTTGTCATACAAAGTATTTCCTTCAAAAAAAGTAACTTGAAACGTATTTGTCAATTGAAATAATTCAGGTTGAATTAACTCTACCTTTGCAAATGAGTTAGCAGGTAAAGTATCTAACTTTTTTCGTAATAATGATGTCTTTTTAGTTTCACTAAATCCTTGAGAAACAATAACAATCATTTCTATAGCAACACCTTTATTGTTAACAATATAAATGTTCCAATCGTCTGTTTTATAAATATCGTTGTATTCGTAAACTACAGCTATTTCAACATCGGTTACTTCTGGAATTGTAATGTCTTTTTTCATTGAATTTTGTAAAAGTTAAAAATCCTTCAAATTTAAATACTAAATTTTAGTTAGTATAAAACTTGAAGGATTTTATTGAATTTAAGTTTGTTAAATTCTTCTAGTAGTAACACACTTCAACAAGCTCAGTATGACTAGTTAATTACATTTAGTAAATCCTGTATCAGTCAGTTTGAGCTTGTCGAAATTTTAAGTTCATATATTTCGACAGGCTCAATATGACAATACTTACATTTTAACTATCCTACAGTTTGAACTTCTTCTGA
>CAYPHE010000342.1:0-2825 GCA_964410075.1 uncultured Polaribacter sp. | reverse complement strand
GATTTAAAGAATTGGTTTCCTTTTTTTGCCGTAATTTTGCATTTCTAAATTAAAGATGATGGAAGCGACAACAATTAGCGTTCAAGAAACTACCAATAATACGATTATAAAATTTGCTAGTGATAGCCTTTTAATTAAAGGAGGAAGCTACGAGTATAACAATATAGACGAAGCTAAGAACTCTCCATTAGCACAACAATTATTTTATCTTCCTTTTGTAAAAAAGATTTTTATTGCAGCTAACTTTATTGCAATTCAACGATTTGATATTGTAGAGTGGCAAGACGTTCAAGAAGAAGTTAGAGAACAAATAGAAGCATATTTAAATGATGGAAATGCTGTTGTAAAAGAAGGAGAAAAATCAGGTAAAAAAGAACCAATTGAAGTGTATGCAGAAGCAACTCCAAATCCATCTGTAATGAAATTTGGTGTAAACAAATCGCTAACTCAAACCGATTTAGAATTCAAAAACATAGATGAAGCTACGGCTGTATCTCCATTAGCACAAGCTTTGTTTACCTTTCCTTTTGTAAAAGAAGTATTTATTTCAGATAATTATATTTCTGTTACCAAATACGATATGGTAGAGTGGAAAGAAGTTTTTGGTGAAGTAAGAAGTTTTATCAGAGAATATTTAGTTGAAGGAAAAATGGTAATTAAAGAATTACCTAAAACCAATACTAACGAATCTTCTGTAGAAAGCGTTCAAGAACCAGTAAATTTAGAAGGTACTCCAGGAGAAATTGTAGCTATTTTAGACGAATATATAAAACCTGCTGTTGCTTCAGACGGAGGAAATATTGCTTTTAAATCTTATGACGAAACCAGTAAAACGGTTAGCGTTATTTTACAAGGAGCTTGTAGCGGATGTCCGTCTTCAACAGCAACTTTAAAAAACGGAATCGAAAACCTGCTAAAAGAAATGCTACCTAATAAGATAAACGAAGTAGTTGCCTTTAATGGGTAAAGCATTTTTATTTCTCTAAAGAGAAAAGTAAATTGAGAGTAAATTTTTAAACAAAGTCACTCACGCTATTAGTTTCCTTTTTTTTAAGGATTCATGTGGGCTTAAATATGTCAAAAGAAATAAAACCTTATAAAGATTCTGATTTAGGAAAAAAAGAGCAAGTTGCCCAAATGTTTGATACCATTTCGGGAGAATATGATGGTTTAAATAGAGTGATTTCTTTAGGGATAGATATTAAATGGCGAAAAAAAGTCGTTAAAATTGTTGGAGAAAATAATCCGAAACAGATTTTAGACATTGCCACTGGTACAGGAGATTTAGCTATAATGATGTCTCAACTAAATCCAGATAAAATAATTGGTTTAGATATTTCTGCAGGAATGTTAGAGGTAGGAAAGCAAAAAATTTCAAAAGCAAATCTGTCTGATAAAATAGATATGGTTGTTGGAGATTCTGAAGCGATGCCTTTTAAAGACAATACTTTTGATGCAATAACAGTGTCTTTTGGGGTGCGTAATTTTGCAAACTTGAGCAAAGGGATTCAAGAAATTGCTAGAGTGCTAAAACCAACAGGAGTTTTGGTTATCTTAGAAACTTCCAATCCAACCAAATTTCCGTTTAAGCAGGGGTATAAATTGTACACTAATTTAATTTTGCCTATTATTGGAAAATTATTTTCAAAAGACAAAGTAGCCTACTCGTATTTGTCGGAATCTGCAAATTCTTTTCCTTTTGGAGCAGCATTTTGCAATATTTTGCAAAAAAATGGGTTTACACATACAAAGGCAAATCCAGTAACTTTTGGTGTAGCTACAATTTATACAGCAACAAAGTAACTAATGAACAAGTTTTTATTCGTTTTTTCATTTTTTGTATTTCATACAATCACATTTTTTTCGCAAACTAAAGTAGATTATTTAGCAACTTTTGATGATAAAAAAGTGCATTACGGAATTTATTTAGGGTTAAATCAAACGAATTATAAATTTGGTTACCAAGAAAACGACTTTAATACTACCCCAGGTTCCATTTCTGTTAATGATGAACCCGGTTTTAATGTAGGTTTAATAGCTGATTTGCGTTTGCATAAAAATTTAAATTTACGTTTAGAACCAGGATTAGTCACCAATTCTAAAGTGTTAACTTTTAATAATTTTGGAGAAGAGAGACAGATTGAAAATACTTTTTTTCATGTGCCTTTGGTTTTTAAATTTAGTACAGATCGTTTAAGGAATATCCGCCCCTATGTTTTAGGAGGAATTTCTATGGACTATAACTTTTCTAGTAACGAAAATGCAGATGACAATTTTGAAGGTCAGTTTAGAACAAAAACAACTAATTTTATGTACGAAGTAGGTATTGGTATAGATATCTATTTGTATTTCTTTAAGTTTTCTCCATCTATACGAGGTGTTTTTGCTATCAACAATGAACTTGTACCGGATAATATTTCAAACGGACCAAGCCGCTATACAGATCCAATCAGCTTTATGGGTACACGTGGAGTTTTCTTAAATTTTGCTTTTGAGTAGTACTAAAAACTTGATGTTAAAATAAATTAAAAAACCTGTAAATTAACTATTTACAGGTTTTTTTGTGGAGACGCCGAGAATCGAACTCGGGTCCAAACAAGTAGCCAATTGGCTTTCTACATACATAGTTCTTAGTTAGTTTTCGTTATAAAGCTGATTAAGAACAACCCACTTTATACTTAGCTTCTTAAATTTCGAAAACCTAGCGAAGCTATAGATTTTCTATGTTTACTTTTACGATGCCCAAAAGTGAAACGCCGTAAACCAAGGCTTTTCGTGGACATAAAGCTTTCCCGCCTTGCGGGACTAGGCTAATCTTACTATAA
>CAYPHE010000341.1:0-2828 GCA_964410075.1 uncultured Polaribacter sp. | reverse complement strand
AAATCCAAAAAGAAGTTTTAAAAATTATACTATATATAGGATTTACTCTAATAAACCCTTTAAGTTGAAAGGATAATAACGCTATACCTTTAAAAAGCAAAAATAACGCCAAAAAACGTAATCCCTTTTTTGTACCTCTTTTACTTAATAGCATCAATAAAGCAATAGATAAGAATTGGTAGGATAAAATCTTTATTAAAATTGCATTCATATCTAACGCAATATAATAGTTCACTTTATAGTTTTAAACCTTTTAACAAAAATATAATATAAAAACCCTTTAAAATCTTTTTTATTTTGATTGAATATGGCATAGTAAACTAATTTGAAAACATTAACTAATCAATTATTTTTGTTAACAAATTCGTTACAACTTAGAAAAACTGAGCAGTCATTTTTTTACTATTCCATCTTTCGACTAACTTGGAATATTTAGTTATAAATTTTAAAAAAAAATCAATAAAACTTTATAAACTCTTCTTTTGTACTTTTACAGCTTATGAAACTTATATATAAAGGTATTGTTTTTTTAGCTCAAATGCTATTACCTATTTCTGCATTGTTCAACAAAAAAATGCAGTTGTTTGTTTCTGGTAGAAAAGAAACATTTAAAAAATTATCACCTTTACAAAACAAAAAAAACATTTGGTTTCATGCTTCTTCTTTGGGTGAGTTTGAGCAAGCAATTCCTATTTTAGAACAACTAAAAAAACAGCATCAAAATCATAAAGTGCTCGTAACCTTTTTCTCTCCATCTGGTTACGAAATAAGAAAGAACTATCCTTTAGCAGATGTAGTTTGTTATCTACCATTAGATAGTAAATCTAAAGCAAAACAATTTATAGAAACCGTGCCTATTTCAGTTGCCATTTTTATAAAATATGAGTTTTGGCCAAACTTTTTAAATGAGCTTCATCAAAAAAACATCCCTACAATTTTAGTTTCAGGTATTTTTAGAAAGCAACAAGTTTTCTTTAAGCCTTGGGGTAACTTTATGAGAGAGGCTTTACAGTCTTTTGACCACTTTTTTGTTCAAGATAAAAACTCTAAAGAGTTATTAAATTCTATAAACTTTAACAACGTTACCATTGCTGGAGACACGCGTTTTGATCGGGTTTCTAAAATCGTAAATCAAAATAACAAACTCGATTTTATTGAAGAATTTACAGATAACAAATTAACATTTGTAGCGGGTAGTTCTTGGGAAGAAGATGAGCGCATTATTGCAAATTACATTAACACAAAAGCTACTGAAAATGAAAAGTTTATCTTTGCACCACATAATATTAAACCAGAGGGGATAAAGAGATTAAAGCAAAGTATACAGAAAAAAACTGTTTTATTTTCTCAAAGACCTTTAGATGACGATAAACTTCGACAAGCTCAGTTCGACAAATCTCTAAAAAATTGTCAAGTTTTAATTATCGATGCGATTGGCTTTTTAACAAAAATCTATAGTTATGCAGATGTCGCTTACGTTGGTGGAGGATTTAAAACAGGTTTACACAATATTTTAGAACCTGCCACTTTTGGTGTTCCTGTAATTATTGGAAATAATTTCGACAAGTTCAAAGAAGCTAGAGATCTGGTAGAAATTAAAGGATGTTTTTCAATTGAAAATCAAACTGATTTTGATATTATTTATGAAAAATTAAAAAATAATGTTCTTTTTAGAGAGCAAGCAGGTAAGATTAACAAAAATTATATTGAAAAGAATATAGGTGCTACAGAAAAAGTAATTCAATATTTAAATAAAATATTATGATTGATTTTATTACACAACCTTGGCCTTGGTTTGTTGGTGGCCCTTTAATTGCTTTTGTTTTATTTATTCTTTTTTACTTCGGTAAATTTTTTGGAGTTTCATCAAACTTAGATCATTTGTGTTCAATAGCTGGAGCAGATAAAATTTCAGATTATTTTAAAATTGATTTAAAAACAAAAAGCTGGAGTTTATTATTTGTTGCAGGAATAATCATTGGTGGTTTTATCGCACATTTTTATTTATCAGACGGAAATGCTATCAACTTAAACCCAACTACGGTAAATGAGTTGACACAACTTGGCTTTGCTGATGCTGGAAAAAGTTATCTACCATCAGAAATTTTCAGTATTGATAAATTACTAACTCTTAAAGGTTTCGTTATTCTTTTAGGAGCTGGCGTATTAATTGGTTTTGGTACACGTTATGCTGGCGGATGTACTTCGGGGCATGCTATTACTGGTTTAAGTAATTTAGAATTGCCTTCGTTAATTGCGACCATTGGCTTTTTTATTGGTGGTTTAATCATGACTTGGTTTTTAATCCCTTTACTTTTTTAAATATGAAAAATTTAAAGTTTTTAGTTTTTGGAGTTCTATTCGGGATTATCTTAAGTAAAACAGAAGTTGTTTCTTGGTATAGAATTTACGAAATGTTTAAGTTTCAATCCTTCCATATGTACGGGATAATAGGTAGCGCAGTTGCTATAGGAATCGTGCTAATGCAACTATTTAAAAAAGAAATTGTTAAAGATTTTTGGGGAAATAAAATCCGTGTTCAAAATAAAGAAAGTAATTTTGTAAAAAACTTAGTTGGAGGAACTATTTTTGGCTTAGGTTGGGCGCTAGCTGGTGCTTGTCCAGGTCCAATATTTGTCTTACTAGGTCATGGAAGTTTAGCAATAGTAGTTATTTTATTTGGAGCCATTTTAGGAGCTTTTATACAAGGTATTTTGAGAAACAAATTGCCTTAAATACATTTTTAATGAATAGTTTGGTAGATTCTTTTGGACGACAAATTGATTACGTAAGATTAGCGGTTACAGACCGTTGTAATTTACGTTGCA
>CAYPHE010000340.1:0-2830 GCA_964410075.1 uncultured Polaribacter sp. | reverse complement strand
AGAATACTAACTCCTGGTAAAGGTCCTGAATCATCAGAAACAGTTCCAGAAACCGTTTTTTCTTGTGCAAAAGTCACTTGCACGACAAACGCTAACAAAAGCGTTAAAATTCCTTTTAACTTTGTCTTCATTATATAATTATTTGAATTAATTAATCACAAAAATCTTAAATAAATATTAAACGAACAATTTTTTAACAAAAAAAAAACCTAATGAATTAGGATTTTTATGTTAAAACACCTTAAAACCCTATAAAATAATAAATAAACCTTAAAATTTATTGTTTTTTTGATAATACCGAAATATTAGAAGAAAGTTCTCCAATTGATAATTACTTTGGGATTTCTGAATTGAAACTTGTTTGAAAGATTGTTGCCTAAGGCAATACCGAAATTTATTTGCGAATTATTTGTAAAAAAAGAATAACCACCTCCTAAACCAATTACATTGTTGAAATTGGAAGAAATTAGTAATCTTCCAATGTCTGTAATAGAATAAAAATAAGATCTAGAAGAAGTTGCATATCTATACTCTAGATTAAAATAAGTATAATTTGAAGTAAAAAAACTTTGTTCATTAAATCCTCTTATTGAATTGGCACCACCAATTCTAAAAAGTTCATTATTCAAAAAATTTACAGAATTTAGTATTCCAGTATTGTTTTTTAAATAAATACTATTTCTTTTATTAAGTCCTATGAGATAAGAAGCAATTGTTTTTAATTTAAATTGATTTGTTTTTCCTTCTACTGTTTTTCTATACCCCAATAAAGGATTAACGGTAATATTTAGTTTATCTGTATTTAAACTGTTGTTTGAGTTAATTCGGTAATTAAAGTTTAACCCAGAAAAAAAGCTATCAAAAGATTCATTATTAGTTTGTGTAGTTTGAGTTGTGTTTTCTGAAGACTCATCTGAAAATGTAAGCCCTACATCTATTTTAGAATTAAGAGCGTAATCTAATGTTCCAGAAAATTTAGTGTTTATAAAAGTAGAATCTTGTCTGTATATATTAAATAAGAACTTTGGAGTAATTTTAGAGTTGAAAATATAAGGAGTTTCTAAATTTAGTTCCAATTCTTGTCTTTCGTCTCCAATAGCATTCCAGTTTAATGAAAAAAACTCACCTCCATTTAAAATATTATTGAACTGCAGATCTAATATTCCATTAAATAGGATACTACCGTCTTCTCTAGAGGTAAAGTTTATCAAGCCATCAAAACTATTGTTTTGTTTTTTGTCTACATATATATATACTAGTGTAGAATCTTCTTTGAATAAAGTTTCAGGAGGTTTAATTTGTTTTACAAAAGATAAAGAATTTAGTCTTTTAGATATATTTGTAAGTTTTTTTGTATTGAAAGTAGTTTTGTTTTCTGTTATAGATAAATGATTTCTAATGAACTTCTTCGGGAAATCTTCATAACCTTTAATAACAACCTTACTTATTGTTCTTTCTTTACTTGATGAAATGATAAGGTCGGAGTATAAAGTGTCATTTTTTATTTGGTTTTTAGATAACGTTGTTTTTGAAAAAGATTGACCTCTATTGTCTAGATTTTTACTGATTTCTTCTAAGTAATATTCTATTTCATTAGGTTTAAAAAAAAGCGTGTCTTTTTCCTGTGGTGTTAACCCAGTTTTTAAAGCAATAACTGTTATTTTATTTTTTAGTGAAAAATAAGATTTGTAAATGCTGTCTTTCTTAATAATACTATCAATAGTGTTTGTAAAATAACCTTCTTTTTTGAGATAGTTAGAAATTTTTAAGCATTCATTATAAATCGCTTTTTCTTCAGAATGAATATTTGAAAAATTTATTTTTTCAAGTGTGTGTTCTTCGTTTTTATCTAGAGAAATAATTTCTAAGTACAATTTTTGGGAGAAAGTTCCTTTTGAAAAAAGAAGCATCCCAATGAAAATAAATGTAAGAAAAGATTTTTTTTTAATAATCATGAAGATTTCAAAGGTAAAATAAAAGCCAAAATAAAGCCTTTAGAAATGTTATTTAAAAAATAACTTACTGATATTTGAATAATTAGAATTTAATCGTACATTTGCGCACCCTTAAAAATAGGGGAAGTTTAATAAAAAACGAAAAACAGTAATTATTTAGTATGCCAACTATTCAACAATTAGTTCGAAAAGGAAGAACCAAAATAACTAAGAAGAGTAAATCGGCTGCTTTGTCGTCATGTCCTCAAAGACGTGGTGTATGTACTCGTGTTTATACTACAACACCAAAAAAACCTAATTCTGCAATGCGTAAAGTTGCCAGAGTTAGATTAACAAATGGTAATGAGATAAACGCATACATCCCAGGAGAAGGACATAACTTACAGGAGCACTCGATAGTATTAGTTAGAGGTGGAAGAGTAAAAGACTTACCAGGTGTAAAATATCACGTAGTACGTGGTGCGTTAGATACTGCAGGAGTGGAAGGAAGAACGCAACGTAGATCAAAATACGGAGCAAAACGTCCAAAAAAGTAAAAATTTATTAACTTTTTCAATAGAATAACATGAGAAAAAGAAGAGCGAAAAAAAGAGAGCTTTTACCAGATCCAAAGTTTAACGACCAATTAGCTACACGTTTTGTAAACAACTTAATGTGGGATGGTAAAAAATCTGTAGCGTTCAAAGTATTTTATGATGCTTTAGAAATCGTAGAAGAAAAAAAGACTGATGAAGAAAAATCAGCATTAGAAGTATGGAAAGATGGTTTGTCTAATGTAATGCCTCACGTTGAAGTTCGTTCACGTAGAGTAGGTGGTGCAACATTCCAAATTCCAATGCAAATTAGACCAGATCGTAAAGTATCTATGGCTATCA
>CAYPHE010000339.1:0-2830 GCA_964410075.1 uncultured Polaribacter sp. | reverse complement strand
GTTTAATAATCATACTTCTTTTTCCAACGTTTTTTTAGTAGTTCTTTAAATTGATTTTCTCTAGCGTTGTTATTAGGTTCATACAATTTTGTTCCAGAAATTTCTTCAGGTAAAAATTCTTGATCAACAAAGTTTTCAGAAAAATCATGAGCGTATTTATAGCTTTTTCCATAATCCAAGTCTTTCATAAGTTTGGTTGGCGCATTTCGTAAAGGCAAAGGAACAGACAAATCACCAGTTTGTCTTACCAAGTTTTGCGCTTTATTAATAGCTACATAAGAAGCATTGCTTTTTGGAGAATTAGCTAGATAAACTGCACATTGACTTAAAATAATTCTCGATTCAGGATTACCAATTACGGCAACAGCACTAAATGTATTATTTGCTAAAATTAAAGCTGTAGGATTGGCATTTCCGATGTCTTCAGAAGCTAAAATTAACATTCTTCTGGCAATAAATTTAACATCTTCACCACCTTCAATCATTCTGGCCAACCAATAGACAGCAGCGTTTGGATCGCTACCTCGAATCGATTTTATAAAGGCAGAAATAATATCATAATGTTGTTCGCCAGTTTTATCATATCTAACTGTGTTTTTCTGAATCTTTTCTAAAACTAATTTATTGGTAATTTCTATGGTATGTTCAGTAGCTACCAAAAGCTCAAAAATATTTAAAAGTTTTCTGGCATCTCCACCAGAAACTTGAAGTAACGCATCTGTTTCTTTGAGAGTAATTTTTTTTGATGTCAATAAAGTATCTTCTTGCATAGCCCTTTCTAAAAGCGCTATCAAATCGTTTTTATCAAAAGAATTTAAAATATACACCTGACAACGAGAAAGTAGGGCAGGAATTACTTCAAAGCTTGGGTTTTCCGTAGTAGCACCAATTAGTGTAACCCAACCTTTTTCTACGGCTCCTAGTAATGAGTCTTGTTGAGATTTGCTAAAGCGATGAATTTCATCAATAAATAAAATAGGATTTTTAGAAGTAAACAATCCACCACTTTTTTTTGCACTTTCAATAACTTCTCTAACTTCTTTTACTCCAGAATTAATAGCACTTAACGTAAAAAAAGGACGTTTAGATTCTTTAGCTATAATATTGGCTAAGGTAGTTTTGCCAATTCCTGGAGGCCCCCAAAGTATTAAAGAAGGCACAACGCCTTTTGCTATTAAACTTGTTAAAACCCCGTTTTTACCCACCAAATGTTGCTGACTAATATAGTCTTGTAAAGTTGTAGGTCGTATTCTTTCTGCCAAAGGTTCACTCATTTTGTAAAAATACTAAACATTTTATGACAGAAGTAGTATAATTTTTAAATGGAAAAGTTTTTGTTACATTTATTTTTATGAAAAAAGAATCTTTTTTAGAAAGAACTAAAAAAACGTTTCGTGTACCCATATTTTTTTTAGTAACAATTTGGGTTGTTTATATTATTGAAATTTTATTCAATTTCAATTTTAATAAATTTGGAGTTTACCCAAGAAGTTTAGATGGGTTAAAAGGAATATTTTTCACCCACTTTATACATTCAGATACCAATCATTTACTAAGTAACAGTTTGCCGCTTTTTGTTTTACTGAGTGCATTATTTTATTTCTATAGAAAAGTAGCATTTCAAACAGTAATTTTTGGAGGCTTGCTAACTGGTTTACTAACTTGGTGTATTGCTAGAGAATCTTACCATATTGGTGCTAGTGGATTGATTTACCTATTGTTTAGCTTTCAGTTATTTAGTGGAATTATAAAGAAGCATTTTCGTTTGATAGCACTTTCTTTTGGAATTATATTTTTATACGGAAGTATGATTTGGTACGTATTGCCTGTTAAAGAAGGGATGTCTTGGGAAGGACATCTTTCTGGGTTTTTAATAGGTATTTTATTGGCTTATCTATTTAGAAAAAAAGGAATAGTTAAGAAACCACATCAATTTACGCAAACAGAATTTGACTTATTGTTTGATGAAAATGGAAATTTTAAACCACCAGAAATAGAAACAGAAGAGAGTTTAGAAAAGTAAAAGGCTATTTATGGAATTCTGTTATTGTAAACGAGGAACGAGTGTGGCAATCTGATGTTTTAAAAGTAGATTGCTTGGTTATTCTTCCTTGTAATTACAAAATTCCATAAACAGCCTTTTCTATACTTTAATCTAAATTAGGTTGAGGTGTCATTCTTAAATATGGTTTTACCTCTTTGTGTCCTTTTGGAAACAAAGTAGGAATATCTTCATTTTTTACAGCAGGAACAATAACACAATCATCACCATTATTCCAGTTTGCAGGAGTTGCTACTTTATGGTAAGCAGTTAACTGTAAAGAATCGATTACACGTAATAATTCATCAAAATTTCTCCCTGTTGAAGCAGGATAAACAATAATTAATTTTACTTTTTTATTTGGGTCAATTACAAAAACAGAACGAACCGTTAAGTTGTTGTCTGCATTTGGATGAATCATATCGTACAGCTTTGCCACTTTTTTATCTTCATCGGCAATTATCGGGAAATTAACCGTAGTGTTTTGGGTTTCATTAATATCTCCAATCCACCCTTTGTGAGAAGTAACTCCATCAACACTTAGTGCAACAACTTTTACATTTCGTTTCGAAAATTCATCAGAATATTTAGCAACAGTTCCTAATTCAGTTGTACAAACAGGCGTATAGTCTGCAGGGTGAGAAAATAAAATACCCCAACTTTCACCTAACCATTCATGAAAATTAATCGTTCCTTCTGAAGTTGCTGCTGTAAAGTCTGGTGCTTCATCACCTAATCGTATTGTGCTCATTTTTATATGATATTTAAAATTTGAGCTATAAAATTAGT
>CAYPHE010000338.1:0-2840 GCA_964410075.1 uncultured Polaribacter sp. | reverse complement strand
AATCAACAAAAAAAAGAATTTTATAAAGATGTTGAATTGCCTAATTCATATCAGCTTTTTTCATTTGAGAACATTTCTTTTTCAAACCTTTCAGCAAAATCTACATCGTTAAGGCAAACAATAATTCAATTGCCTGATGAAAATGGGCAGATTTCGGAATTTTATATTCAGAAAACCCAAAATTTACATCCTGAATTGGCTAAAAAGTTTCCTTCGATTCAATCTTTTAAAGCTGTAAAAGCAACCGATGAAAATGTTACTGCAAGGATAAGTTTAGGAGTCAATGGTTTAAACGCTGTGATATCTGCGTCAAATAAAAAACCAACAATTATTAAACCGTTTTCTAAAGATAAATCTCAATACATCGTTTACAATAAAGGAAACATGGTAACTGAGAGAGAGCATTTTGAATGTGAGGTATTGGATGTTAACCATCTATCAAAAGGAGTAAGTAGTATAGAGCAAGTAAATGATGGTGTTCTAAGAACTTATAGAATTGCAATTGTAGCAACAGCAGAGTATTCGGAATTTCATTTAAATAGAGAGGGTGTTAGTACGGCTGCATCAGAGCAAGTCAAAAAAGCTACTGTTTTATCTGCAATAAATACATCTTTAACTAGGGTTAATCAGGTTTTTGAACGTGAGCTATCTGTAAATTTTATGCTGGTAGCAGATAATGATAAGATAGTATATTTTGACACAGCTACCGATGGAATTTCTAACGGAGCTGTTTTTAAAATGATTGATGAATCTCAAGCGATTTGCGATAGAGAAATTGGAAATGGTAATTATGATATTGGACATGTTGTGAGTCAGGGAGATGATACTGGTCTAGCAGCTGGAGGAACGGTATGTATAACTGGACAAAAAGGTAGGGCCGTTACAAGCAAAGCTTTTCCAGTTGGAGAGTCGTTCGATGTAGATTTTTTTGCACATGAAATCGGACATCAATTTGGAGCTCTACATTCTTATAACAATAGTTGTGATAGAAATAGAAATGAATTAGCAGCTGTAGAGCCAGGAAGTGGTTCAACCATAATGAGTTATGCAGGTGTATGTTTTCCTAGTGTTCAGGGACGAGTAGATGATTATTTTCATACGGTTAGTTTAACAGAAATGTGGGACGTAATACAAGCCTCTGCAACTTGTGCTACTTCTACTTCTAATAACAATACTGCTCCAACGGCTAATGCGGGATTAGATTATTCGATTCCAAAGGGTACTCCTTTTGTGTTAACAGGAAGCGGAGAAGATCTAGAAAACGAAACTAGCTTAACATATAATTGGGAGCAAACAGATAGAGAAATTGCAACTATGCCACCGGTTTCGTCTAGTAATGAAGGGCCAACTTTTCGTTCATTACCAGCTAAAAGTGTTCCTGAAAGATATTTTCCAAGCTTAGAAGATGTTGTTACAGGTAATTCTCCAGAATGGGAAGTTTTACCAATTGTGGCTAGGTCTTTAAATTTTACTTTAACAGTTAGGGATAATAATACTTCAGGAGGGGCTTTCGCAAAAGATGATATGAGTGTAACTTTAACAGATGCCGATCCTTTTGTAATTACTTCTCAAAATACTTCAGAGGTTTGGGACGTAGGTACAACGCAAACAATTACGTGGAATGTTGGAGATACAAATCAATCTCCTATAAACACCCAATTTGTTACAGTAAAATATTCTACGGATGGGGGAGAAACATTTCCATTCTCGTTAATAGAAAGAACAGTAAATGATGGAACGGAATCTTTCGTAGTTCCTGAAAATATTTCTAAAAATGTTCGAATAATGGTTATGGCCGTTGATAACATTTTTTATGATGTTAATAATGTAGATATAGAAATAAGGTCTAATATGCCAACCTTTATTTTTACTGTAGAAAATAATACCGAGTTTGCTTGCAACATTGGAGACGAATCCATTATCTACAATTTTAATCTTGATTTTATCAATAACTTTTCAGAAGAAATTTCTTTTTCTGCAGATGGTCTGCCAGATGGTGTTAGCGCAAGCTTTTCTCCAGAAACAATTAATGCAGATGGTTCCGTTCAATTAACAATTACTAATTTAAATGATATAAATGCTCAAGAATATCCAATTAGAATAGCTGGATCTACTTCGAATATCATTAGAAATATCGATTTAAATTTAACTGTTACCGAAACGCTTACTAACGAATTGAATCTGACTTTTCCTGCAGATGAATTTGATGAAGTCCCATTAGTAACAGGATTTTCTTGGCAAGAAAATACCAATGCTTCTTCGTATGATATTCAGGTGGCTTTAGATGAAAATTTTAATGATCTAATTATTGATGTAAATACCTCAATAAACGCTTATACCTCTTTAACTTTGGCAAATGGGAAAGAGTATTTTTGGCGAGTAAGAGCCATTAATACATGCTCACAAGGTAATTTTTCAGAGGTATTTTCTTTTACAACGGAAGTATGTGACGTATGCACCTCTGTAGGTAATAACGAATATGAAACAAGTACTACTTTTGTAGGGTTTAATACAATTGCAAATGAGACACCAAATAAAAGTAGTGGTTACATGGATTTTACTGAAATTTCTACCAGAATTGCAAGAGATTCCATATATGATTTAGTTGTCAATGCGAATACGGCAGATGATGGTGATGGAGTTTTTACGACTTATAGTTTTGTTTGGATAGACTGGAATCAGGACTGTGAATTTAGTGAAGAAGAAACTTATAATTTAGGTTCAACTAGAGGTTCAGTAAATGGTCAAACCTCACTAAGTCCTTTACAAATTAAAGTTCCTTCAAATGCTATTTTAGGAAATACAGTTATGCGGGTAACTACAAAGTACGATGGAGGAGA
>CAYPHE010000337.1:1615-2845 GCA_964410075.1 uncultured Polaribacter sp. | reverse complement strand
TAAGAGAAGAATAAATTAATCAACAAAACCATGAGTAAAAGAGCAAAAATAATTTTAATAGTTATTGCAATATTGTTTGTAGTTGCACTAGCTTGGTTCGCTAAGAAAAACCAAAAAAGTATTATCAGTTACGAAACTGAAACTCCTTTTAAAACCACAATTGTAAAAAAAACAGTGGCTACTGGTAAAGTTGTGCCTTTAGAAGAAATTGAAATAAAACCTCAAATTACAGGAATTATAGATAAGATCTTTTTAGAAGAAGGGTCTAAAGTTCAAAAAGGAGATCTAATTGCAACAGTTAGAGTTGTGCCAAATGAACAATCGTTAATTAGTGCACAGGGTCGAGTAAATAATGCTAAGATTGTTTTAGGTAATGCAGAAATTACTTTTAAGAGAAATAAAAAATTATTTGATAAAGGAGTAATTTCTCGTCAAGATTACGAAAATATAGAGTTGAATTACAATCAAGCAAAACAAGATTTACGTAATGCAGAAAATGATTATTTAATCATAAAAAAAGGAACAGCAGGCACAGGAGCAGAAGCCAACACCAGTATTGTAGCTCAAATTTCTGGTACAATTTTAGAAATACCTGTAAAAGAAGGAGATCAGGTGATTCAGTCTAATAATTTTAATGACGGAACAACTATTGCCTCTATAGCAGATATGAATAAAATGATTTTTGAAGGTAAGGTAGACGAATCTGAAGTTGGTAAACTAATAAAAGGCTCTGCAATAGAAGTTGAAATTGGAGCTATAGAAGGAGAAAAATTTCCCGCAGAATTAAATTTTATTGCACCAAAAGGAACTGAAGAAGCTGGTGCAGTTCAGTTTACGATTAAAGCAGACGTATCTTTAAATGAAAAATTCTTTATTAGAGCTGGTTATAGCGCCAATGCAGATATTGTATTGGAGAAAAAAGACAGTATTTTATCTATTAAAGAAGCATTGTTACGCTTTGATAGAAAAACAGAAGAACCTTATGTAGAAGTAAAAACTGGTGAAGACTCTTTTGAAAAGAAAGAATTAAAATTAGGAATTTCAGATGGAGTTAATGTAGAAGTTTTAGGTGGGATTACTGAGGAAGACGAAATTAAAATTTGGAATAAAGTATCTAAAGATAAAAAAGAAGATAAAGATTAGAATAAATCTGTTTTCTTTTGATTTTAATATAAAAAAAGGGCATCAATTCTTATAAGCTTTGGTGCCTTTTTTTATAAAGTTTGTTTT
>CAYPHE010000337.1:0-1515 GCA_964410075.1 uncultured Polaribacter sp. | reverse complement strand
AACTAACATCCCACCAAACCAAAAAGAATTTTTCAACTTCTCCATTTTCCTTTTTTACCCAACATAAAGGAGAAAAATTTCTAGAAAGTAAAGGAGAAGTAAAACTTTTAAAATCTAAAAAAGTCAACCAATTTACATTCTTATGTGGAGTAACCAACCAATCTTTTTTACTAGGAATGTAAAATTTACAGTTTTTAAAACCATTTAATTCATTTATGTTTATGTAAAAACCACTGATACAGTCTGTGTTTATACTTTTTAATGTTGTATTGCTTTTTGTAAACGGCATAAAAAGTTGTCCTTTAAAACATACTTTTTGTTGTATAGAGTCTGATTTTAAATGTAATTCATTCAAATAAGGTTTTGTTGATGTATGATGGAGTAGTGGAAGTTGCTTGCTTTTTAGTTTTATTAATTTTTCAATGAGTGAATCTTTTCTATTTGGCCCTATAAAGCAATACAATTCATCTTTATGTAAGTTAGGGACATATAAATAGAATTTATACACAATCTCTAAATGAATAGGTATTTCATTTTCAATAAAAATACAATCTAACTCGCCAACGGTTCTTTTTTCTTCTTGAATTTGGATATTTTCAGCCAACAATTTTACATTTTTTTGTTGTTTTAAATTGAATACCACAAAATGCTCAACATATTTTCCCAAGCGCTGCTTTTCATCAATATTAATATCAATAACATTAATTTTTGAAGACAATTCATGTTGAAAAAGTTGGAGCACCTCATTGTTTTTCCACAAACATGCTGTTTGTAAAAAACCAGAATAACGTTGTTGGAGTATTTTGTTTTTAAAATACATTAGTGTTATTACAAATCTTTTTAGATTAAATTATTTGTATTTTAGTATTCCAAAAATAGAGAAATGAATATTGATAAACAGGTTTTCGAGTATTTAAAAAGGTTAAAAGAAAACAATGATAGAGATTGGTTTGCAAAGCATAAAGATGAATATACAAAAGCGAATGACACCGTAAAAAGCTTTTTTTTAGAAGTAAATACAAATTTGCAAAAGCATGATGAAATAGAAAAATCTAAAATGATGCGTATTTACAGAGATGTTCGCTTTTCTAAAGATAAAACACCCTATAAACCAAGATTTGCCAATTCATTTTCTAGATTAGGAAAATCGTTAAGAGGTGGTTATTTTGTTTGTTTAGAACCCGGAAATTCTTTTTTAGCTGGTGGGTTTTGGGAGCCAAGTAAAGAAGATATATTTAGAATTCGTAAAGAAATAGAAATGGATGCTACAGAAATAAAAGGTATTTTATCTGATCAAACTTTTCAAGAAAATTTTGGAAATGAATTTCATAGTTTTAATGAATTAAAAACAGCACCAAGAGGTTTTGATAAACAGCATCCAGATGTTGATTTACTTCGTAAAAAAGGGTTTGTTGCAATGCGTAAATTTACAGATAAAGAAGTGTTAGCAACTAACTTTGTTAATGAAATAGACAAAAGTTTTAAAGCTCTACGACCATTTTTTAATTTGTTTAG
>CAYPHE010000336.1:0-2874 GCA_964410075.1 uncultured Polaribacter sp. | reverse complement strand
CAATTGAACTAAAAGATACTGGATTGCTATCTAACGATATTTTTTGGATGTTAGGTGTTTCCCTAGCTGTACTTCCTTTAGTTTTTATTCCTAAGCGGTTTCAATTGAACTGGAAAGCAGGAATTTTACTTTTATTGGCTTATTTAAGCTTTATACTCTACACAACATAAAAAAACTTCTGTATGATTATACAGAAGTTTTATAGTTCAAGTTAATAAAAATCACTTAAATCAGAATAACATTATTTAGATTTTTAGTGTTCTATATTTTTTATTGGATGGTTACGTATTTTTGAATTAGTTTTTAAAGCTCAAATCAATTGTTTGTTAAAAATAAATTCAAATGCAACTATCAATTATTAATTGATAAAAATTTAAAATAAACATTCTCATTTAATAATTGTAAAATTAACTACTTAACGAACTTATTAAAGTTATAGGAAATTTGGTATTTACTATCCGTATTTATACGGATAGTCTCTATAAAAGTTTGTGTTCTATTGCTTTTTGAACTAATGAAGCTGTATTTTTAACTTCTAACTTTCTTAGAAGATTTGCTCTATGCGTTTCTATGGTTCTATTACTAACAAACAATTTTTTTGCAATTTGTTTTGTGGTTAGTCCTTTACTAATTAGGCTTAAAACTTCAGATTCTTTATTAGATATTTTTTTAAGACTTACTTGGTTTGAAGCCATAAAATTTATCATTTTTTCTGAAATTTTAGGTCCAAAGTATTTTTTATTTAAAGCAGCTTTAGTAATTGTCTTTACAACTTCATCTTCGTCAGCATTTTTAAGTAAATAACCATAAGCACCAAGTTTGGCTGATTTTGCTATATAATTTCCATCATCATACATCGAAATTATTATAGGTTTTATTTCGGTATTTATTTTAGATAATTTTTCTAAAACTTCAAAACCATCACAGTTTGGCATATTAATATCTAATAAAATAACATCTATATTTTTGTTTTTTAAAATATAATGCAATAGTTCATTGCCATCTTCAAATTCTGAAACTATATTAAAGTTGCTATGTTTTTTTAGAAGTTCTATAAGTCCACTTCTAAATAATTTATGGTCGTCAGCAATAATAATATTTATCATTAGTTTGGTTTAATAGGAATTTCAATTTCGATGACAGTTTCTTTTTCTTTAGAAAAAATATCAACGGTGCCTTTTAAAATATCAGTTCTTTCTCTAATATTAGAAATTCCAGATCCTTTTTGTATTTTTTTTTCGTCAAAACCTATACCATCGTCAAAAAAATATAGAGCAAGATAATCATTAAACTCAGAAAGGGTAATTCTAATTTTAGAAGCTTTCGAATGTTTTATAGAATTATTTAAAAGTTCTTGTATTATTCTAAAAATGTTAATTTCTTGTTTTTTATTAAGTTGTGATGTCTCTTTTTTTGTTGAATCTTCGAAGTTGATATCTATTTTAGTAGACATTTTTACGTCCTCAATATAATTAAACAAAGCTTCTCCAAGTCCAAATTTATCTAGTGTTGCCGGTCTTAATATGTTTGTCATCTGCCTTATTTCTGTAATAGTAGTATCAATCATACTTTTCATAATTTCTTTTTTACTATTATCAGAAATTTTATTTTGCACAAAAAATTTTAAGGTAGTTAAAAGAGGTCCAATACCATCGTGTAATTCTTTTGCTAGTCTACTTCTTTCATTTTCTAAACTTTCTACTAATAATTTTTTAGTATTTAAATTAATTTCTTGCTCTTTATTTCTAAACAAAGCTAGATTGCTTCGCATTTTTAATAAACTATGTCCTAAAACATCATAATCTCCTTTAGGGATAAATTCTTCATTTAAATTCATATTACCAATTTCAATAGAAAAATCCACTGCACTAGAAAGCATATTTTTTAGATCATTTAAGGCTATAGACATTTCCTTAATATCTTTTGGGCTTTTTTTTAGGTTTAGTTGTCTGTTATAGTTTCCTTTAACCATTAAAAGAATGTTCTCATGAATTTTTTTTATTGGAGTTGATATAACTCTTGTAAGCAAAAGAGATAAAATAACAGAAACAATCATGCTAACGATAGTTAGTACCAAAAAATTTAATCGCATTTCTTTTAGAGGGCTAATTATTTCATTCTCGTCAATTTCAGATAATATAACCCAATTTAAATTACTAACATTTAAAGGACTGTAAGAACTATAAACAGGAATATTTCTATAGTCAGGAAAAATACCAGTGCCTTTTTCTTTATTTAAACCATTTATAACACCAGTTGTTTTTACAGTTATTTGAAAAGGGGTAGTATTGGGAAAAAAACGAGATTGAGATCGTAATTTAAAATCTTCCCCAACAACATAAGATTCGCCACTGGTTCCCATGCCAGCTCTTTCTAATAAGATTTTTTTAATTTTTTGATAAGGTATTATCGAAAAGTGGCGCTTACCATTTTTAAATTTTACAATTCCTACAGAAGTTAATTTATTAGGGTGTAAGTTGGTTAGATCGTAAATACCACTTGCAAGATATTTATCTTTAGGAAGTTTAATTATTGTGTCTTTAGTAGAAAAATCGAAACTGTCAAATTCACTTTTAAGAAGTATTTCTAATTGTGTTTTTTTTAATGTTTTTATAGAATATAAATGTTGTAGTATACGATTATCTACCACATTTGAAGCTTCTTGATAAAATAAAATTGAAATAATAGTAACTACAATAGCTACAAGACTATTTATAATTAATAAAATCCAGTTCTTAATTTTCATTTTTCTTTTTAAGAGTTTGTTCTATTTTGGTTTGAAAAATTAAGCATTATTAACTATAAATAATTATTTTTTTAATAAAAAAACCGTTTTCAAATTTTGAAAACGGTTTCTATAAATATATTCAACTG
>CAYPHE010000335.1:0-2877 GCA_964410075.1 uncultured Polaribacter sp. | reverse complement strand
TCAGAAAGTTTAACAGTCACAAAACTTTCTGAGAACACTTATATCCATACACAAAAGAATAATAATGGAATTGTGTATTTTAATAATGGCGAAGCTGTAATTGTATCTACTCCTGATTCAGAGATAGAAACTCAAAATCTAATAAATTGGGTAAAAAATAAAGCGCGTATAGTAGCTTATGTAATTGATAGATGGCACCCTGATGCAATGAAAGGCTTAAATGTTGTAAAAGAAAACAATATTAAAACTTATGCTAATAAACGCACAAAGAGAATTGCCAAACAAAAGGGTTTACCTATAACAGATTTTGTATTTAATATCAAAAAAGAAATCAAGGTAGGAAATGAAAAAATAATTTGTCATTATTTAGGAGAAGCACACACATCAGATGGAATTGTGGTTTGGATTCCAACCCAAAAAATACTTTTTGGAGGAAATGAAATTAGAAACTATAATGGATGGATAGGTAATATAGGAGATGCTAACCTACGAGAATGGTCTAATACGGTAAAGAGAATAAAAAAACATTATGGTACTGCAAAAATTGTAGTTCCTGGCCACGGAAAACATGACGACTCAAAGCTAATTGATTATACAATTAAACTTTACGATTTTTATCCCAAAAAACTAACTGTAGAAGATAACAGTAAAAAGATAATCAATCCTTTAAAAAATAAAATTATCTCTGTAGAGTCTAAATCCGATACAATAATCAATACTAAAAGAATATTAACTGATGCAAAAGTAATTGTACAGGATAAATCAAAGTTAATTATAGTTGAAGCAAGTAGAATTGAGTTAAAAGACAATGAACTTAGCATTAAATCAAAAGCCGGAAGGGTTCAAATTTACGATAAAGAAAAGGAGTTTATTTCTTTAAGAACAGATGTAAACTTCAATACGTTATTTGTGTCAAAACTCAATGAAAACGTTGGATTAGTTGTAGTCTTGAAAGAAATAACAACTGCCAACAAAATATAAATTTTATTCGATTTTGGCTTTATCAGTTATTCCGTTAAAAATAGGTTGCATAAAAGACCTTTCATAACTTATAATACAATTAGTGTCTATTGCATATTGCAAAGCTTCTTGACACGCTTTATTATCAGGTATTTTATTTCGGTACTGCTCATATTCTGATAATGATTGGAATGAAAAAGAAGCATATCCAATATTGTTAGGCCCTTCATATGGTTTTAAATAGCCATGGTGGATTCCTCCCATTTTATTTACAAGGTCAATCCACATTTTTCCATAGTGTTCAAATTCTTTAATTTTTAAAGGGTCAATGGTGTATTTTAAGAAACAGGTTACCATATTTTAATTTTTTATTCTTAAAAATTTATTGCTTTCAAGGACTTAAATTTACAACCCTTTTTAGAATTTACGTCATTTAGTATATCATCTTTTCTAGTCCAATTTTGTGTAGTAGAAAATCCATTAATAATTAATTACTTTTTTTCTTCCTTATAAGATAATCAATACTAATTTTTCCACTTCCAGTAAAAAGAAAACATGTAAATAATAAGAGTAAATAGAAAGAACTTGAATCAATTTCTCCCTTTAGCATAATAAATGTAACAACAAACATTGTTATTATAAGTGGTATAGAAGATAAACGAGTAAGAAAACCTAATAAAAGAAATAGGCCAAAAATAAGTTCTGAAAACTTTCCAATGTATGCCATTGTTTCGGGCAATATGACTTTAACATCATTTAACCACTCTATGTATCCAGCCATTTTTTTTGAATTCATAATTTCTAATCCATAAGAGATAATGATTCCTCCAGTTATAATTCGTATTATGTCAATTCCAAAATAATAAGTTCCTTGTGATAATAATTTTGATATCATATTTTTAAATTTAATTTGTTGAGGAAAAGTAGTTGTATGTTTCGTTTGTACACACAATTTATTTGTAAAAAAAGATTAAAATGAATGTAAAAAAAGAATATAAAATTTTTAAGATTTTGGCTTTGATGGTTTTATGTGCTGTTTCGGTAAGTCTTGTTTTAACGAATCTTAAATCAATAGAAGTCCCTAATTCTAAATTAAAAGAACAGCAATCTCATTTAGTAATGAGGTCAATTGGGCATGATTTGTTAAATTCATTGGGAAATGAGAGTGAGGTTATTCCTCCTGTTCAAAAAATAGATTCATTTACTTATAGGTTAAAATTTAATTCGCCAATAATAATTAACCCTGATACTTTAGTTAAAATATCACTTAAACACATAAATGAAAATTTCTCTTATAAATCCATTATTAATGTTTTAAATAAAGAAACTCAAACAATAGCATACGCATTCGAAATAAACCACTTGAAAGAAAACAATATTCCTTGTCTAGGTAGAGTACTACCAAAATCAGATTATTTAATTGATATAAGCTTCCTCAATAGACCTAAAGAATTTTTATCAGGGATAGTTATTTTTTCTGTATGTGTAATTATTCTATTATGTCTAGTGGTAATGGTATCCTTTTTAAGAGTTAACAATATTTCTCTTTTTAAGAAAGTTTCTAAAAAGGTAAAAATAATAACTGACTTTAATCAAATAGCTTTTAATGACAATATTATACAGTTAACAGATAAAGAGATGCAGATTTTTAGTATTCTATTTAAAGAAAAAGGGAAACTTGTAACAAGGGAATATTTGACAGATGAAGTATGGTTAAAAAAAGGCACTGTAACAACAAGGAGTTTGGATATGTATATTTCTAGACTAAGGAAAAAAATAGGAAAAATATCAGATTCTAAAATTATCAATTATCATGGGAAAGGATATGTTTTAGAAATCTAGTAGAATTTTGTTTTGAGTTGAATTGCTACTAATAAATGATATAAAACATATCTCTGAAAGGTTCCTTAAAACGAA
>CAYPHE010000334.1:0-2882 GCA_964410075.1 uncultured Polaribacter sp. | reverse complement strand
AGAAATTTTTAAAACTGTCACATTAAAAAAAAACATCTGTCTTTAGTACAAACGAATAAACCGCAAATCAGATGAAAAAAACAATTACTTTTTTAATACTGTTACTTATAACAGTTACAGTTACTGCTCAAAAAACAGTAGAAGCTTCAAACATATTAGCAGATATTAAAGCTGGTAAAGATATTAACATTAAAAATGCAACGATTAGCGGTGTTTTAGATTTTACTTATATGGAAGAGGCCATGAAAAAAATACCTCAAAAAAAGAAAAAAAGTTGGTGGAATGGAGATAGTAATTACTCTAATGAAATCAAAAAATTAATAGAAGTTGCTGTTATTTTTGAAGATTGTATTTTCGAAGATGATGTATTAGCTTACATTCCAGATGAAGACTCTGGTTATACTTTTACAGCAAGTTTTGATAATACTACTATTTTTAAGAATTGTAAATTCACAAGAAAAGCAATGTTTAAATATTCAAGATTTGAAAGTGAAACAGATTTTTCTAGTTCTATTTTTGATGATGATTCTACTTTTAAATATGCTAAATTCGACGATACTGTTAGTTTTGAAAAAACAAAATTTGATGAATCAGCTACATTTAAATATGCAGAATTCAAACGTTTTGTAAGCTTTAAAAATGCGCTTTTTGAAGATACTGCTACATTTAAATACACTAAATTTAAAAACGGAGTTTCTTTTAATAATGCACGTTTTGAAGAAGATTTAAGCATAAAATACACCGTTGTTACTGGTAATTTCGACATCACAAATATGAAAGTTGCCTATGAGATTGACGATAAATACACTAAAATTAACGGTAAAAGTTTTAGTAAATATATAATAGAACAAAAATAGGGTGTTTTCCCCCTGTTTTAATTGACAAGTTTGTACTAATTTAGCGATGTTTTTGCACTGTTGGATTAGGGGCCGACTTTACAAAGATAGCTAGCTGTTTTCAGCTAGCTTTTTTTTTATCAATAAATTATATATTTTCTAAAAAAAAGCTATAAACTTTACCAATATATTAATAAATAACAATTTCACTAAGTATTTGCCAAATTAATGTAAAATACCTAATTTGCATTATACAAATTTATAAGATGGCAATAAAAGTTTCTCGTTTGTTTGATTTTCCATATTATCAACAACAAACTCATAATTTAGATAAGGCGTTTACTTCTAAGCTAAATGGAAAATGGAATTCCATTAGTACTGAAGAATATATCAATCAAGCTAACAAAATAAGCAGAGGGTTAATTGAATTGGGAGTAAAACCGAACGATAAAATTGCCATAATATCTTCTACAAACCGAACAGAATGGAATGTATGTGATATTGGTGTATTACAAACTGGTGCTCAAAACGTACCTATCTATCCTACGATTTCAGAAGATGACTATGAATACATTATCAATCATTCAGAAGCAATTTATTGTTTTGTTTCTGATAAAGAAATAGTTGAAAAACTAAATAAAGTTAAAGATAAAACAAAGCTGAAAGACGTTTTTACTTTTGATGCCGTTAAAGGTGAAAGAAATTGGAGTGAACTTTTAGACTTAGGAGAAGACACCAAACACCAAAATGTTGTTGAAGATCGAAAAAATAATGTAAAAACAGACGACTTAGCAACACTAATATATACTTCTGGTACAACAGGAAAACCAAAAGGCGTAATGCTTTCTCACAGAAACATTGTAAGTAACGTATTGGCTTCAGAAAAAAGAGTACCTCTTACAAATGGTAACGATAAAGCGTTAAGTTTTTTACCTGTTTGCCACATTTTTGAACGTATGATTTTGTATTTGTATCAATATTGTGGTATTGCTATTTATTTTGCCGAATCTATAGAAGAACTTTCTAATAATGCTAAAGAGATTCAACCAAATGTAATGACGGCTGTACCCCGTTTATATGAAAAAATTTATGATAAAATTATTTTTAAAGGAGAAGCATTATCTGGCATTAAGAAAGGACTTTTCTTTTGGGCGGTTAATTTAGGTTTACGTTATAAACCTTATGGAGAAAACGGTTGGTGGTATGAAAAACAACTGGGTTTAGCCAGAAAACTGATCTTCTCTAAATGGCAAGAAGCCTTAGGTGGAAAACTAAAAATTATGGTTTCTGGAAGTGCAGCGTTACAACCTAGATTAAATCGTGTTTTTGCTGCTGCAGGAATGCCAATTATGGAAGGCTATGGTCTTACAGAAACCTCTCCTGTAATTTCTGTTAACGACATGAGAGATAGCGGTTTTAAAACAGGAACTGTAGGTAAAGTAATTGATGGTGTTGAAGTAAAAGTTGCTGAAAACGGAGAAATTCTAGTAAAAGGTCCAAATGTAATGTTGGGCTATTACAAAGATGAAGAACGTACAAACAACGTGATGCAAGATGGATATTTTTGCACTGGAGATAAAGGAGAATTAGATGATAAGGGCTTTTTAAAAATTACTGGAAGAACTAAAGAAATGTTTAAAACTTCTGGTGGAAAATATATTGTACCTCCTTTATTAGAAGGAAAATTAAAGCAGTCTTTATTTATAGAACAAGTTATGGTTATTGGAGAAGGCGAAAAAATGCCTGCGGCCATTATTCAACCAAATTTTGAGTTTATTAAAGAATGGATTAAACATAAAAACCATAAGATTGGTAACTCTGAAGTAGAAATTGCTTCTTCACAAATTGTAATTGATAGAATTCAAGAAGAAGTAGAAAAATCTAATGCTTCTTTTGGAAAGTGGGAAACGATAAAACGTTTTGAATTAACCCCAGAAGTTTGGTCTATTGAAGCAGGACACTTAACGCCTACTATGAAAATGAAACGTAAAGTTATTAAAGAAATATATAAAGATTTATACGATAAAATTTATCAGAAATAAAAAT
>CAYPHE010000333.1:0-2896 GCA_964410075.1 uncultured Polaribacter sp. | reverse complement strand
TCTGTATTTTTACAATATGGAATTCAAACTCGTATCCGAATTTTCTCCTACAGGAGACCAGCCACAGGCAATCAAAGAATTATCTAGTGCAATTAATAATGGAGAAAGATTTCAGACCTTGTTAGGTGTAACAGGTTCTGGAAAAACATTTACCGTAGCTAATGTTGTAACAGAGGTAAAAAAACCAACCTTGGTATTGGCACATAACAAAACGTTAGCCGCTCAATTGTATTCTGAGTTTAAACAGTTTTTTCCAGAAAATGCTATTGAATATTTTGTTTCGTATTACGATTATTATCAACCTGAAGCCTACATTCCTGTAACAGGAACTTATATAGAAAAAGACTTATCGATTAATGAAGATATTGAAAAGCTGCGTTTAAGCACAACCTCTTCCCTACTGTCTGGAAGACGAGATGTTTTGGTAGTAGCTTCTGTTTCTTGTTTGTATGGTATTGGAAATCCTACTGAGTTTAAAAAGAATGTAATTCCTATTGAAGTGGGACAACAAATTTCGAGAACCAAATTTTTACACCAATTGGTTACAAGTTTGTACTCTAGAACCGAACACGAAATAAAAAGTGGAACCTTTAAAGTAAAAGGAGATGTGGTTACCATTTATCCTTCTTACGGAGATAATGGATACCGAGTTCATTTTTTTGGTGATGAAATTGAAGAAATAGAATTGTTCGATTTAGAAAGTAATGCGGTAATCAATTCTTTTGATGAATTGAATATTTATCCTGCCAATTTATTTGTTACTTCTCCCGATGTGTTACAAAATGCCATTCATCAAATTCAAGAAGACATGATGAAGCAAGTAGATTACTTTAATGAAATAGGAAAACATCTAGAAGCAAAACGAATTAAAGAGCGTACAGAATTTGACCT
Organism: uncultured Polaribacter sp.; assembly: GCA_964410075.1. Classification (GTDB taxonomy): domain Bacteria; phylum Bacteroidota; class Bacteroidia; order Flavobacteriales; family Flavobacteriaceae; genus Polaribacter. The sequence continues at coordinate 2,005 of CAYPHE010000333.1, read as the reverse complement.
AGAAATGATTCGTGAACTTGGCTATTGTTCTGGTATAGAAAATTATTCTCGCTATTTAGACGGTAGAAATCCAGGAACAAGACCTTTCTGCTTATTGGATTATTTTCCGAAAGATTTTTTAATGGTTATTGATGAAAGTCATGTAACTGTGCCACAAACCCACGCTATGTATGGTGGAGATAGAAGTAGGAAGGAAAACTTAGTAGAGTATGGTTTTCGTTTGCCTGCCGCTTTAGATAACAGACCTCTAAAATTTGATGAGTTTGAAAATTTACAAAATCAAACCATTTTTGTTTCTGCAACACCAGCAGATTACGAATTGCAAAAAACGGAAGGTGTTTTTGTAGAGCAGGTTATTCGCCCAACGGGTTTATTAGACCCGCCAATTGAGGTACGCCCAAGTTTAAATCAAATTGATGATTTGATTGAAGAAATTCAACTACGAGTAGAAAAAGACGAACGTACTTTGGTAACTACGCTTACCAAAAGAATGGCAGAAGAATTGACAAAATATTTAACTCGTGTTGATATTCGTTGTAGGTACATTCATTCTGATGTTGATACTCTAGAACGTGTAGAGATTATGCAAGATTTACGAAAAGGGTTGTTTGATGTGCTAATTGGTGTGAATTTATTGCGTGAAGGACTAGATTTACCAGAAGTTTCTTTGGTTGCCATTTTAGATGCCGATAAAGAAGGTTTTTTACGTAATAATAAATCACTAACTCAAACTGTAGGAAGAGCTGCAAGAAACGTGAATGGTTTGGCAATTATGTATGCAGATAAAGTTACCAATAGCATGCAACAAACTATTGACGAAACGAATAGAAGACGTGAAAAACAAATTGCCTACAACACCAAACACAATTTAGTTCCTAAACAAATCAACAAGAAGATAGATAATACTTTGTCTAAATCTGCCGTTAGTAGTTACCATTATGATAATGCTAAACAAAAAGCTGCTGAACAAGATTTACAATATTTACCCAAAGAAGAAATAGAAAAACGTATTCGACAAAAACGCAAACAAATGGAAATTGCTGCAAAGGATTTAGATTTTATTGCTGCTGCTAAATTACGTGATGAAATTGCAGTTTTAAAAGAGCAAGTGTGATACTATTAGGAAATATCAACTGAACTAATCTATATTCTATATAACGAGTTGTGTGCAATTTGAAAAAAAATTCGTAATTATACCAAAATTTGGTATATTTGAGTAAATTTATGTCAAATGAATAAAAACACATCAATATCACTCGGAAATTATTTTGATCAATTCGTTCAAAGTCGAATAAGTGAAGGAAGGTTCAAAAATGTTAGCGAAGTCATTCGTGCAGGATTGAGACTTTTGGAAGAAGAAGAAAGTAAAGTAATTGCTTTAAAAACCGCAATACAGGAAGGAATTGACAGCGGAATTGCACATGATTTTAACCCAAAAAAACATTTGGAATCTCTAAAAGCCAAAAAGCACTCTAATGGCTGAATATAAATTGACTAACAAAGCTGTCGAGGATTTATCAAAAATTTGGGATTATACATTTGAGATTTGGTCTGAAAAGCAAGCTGATAAATATTACGATGGACTGATTTCCAACTGAGAAGAAATTGCCGAAAATCCTGAATTAGGAAAAAATTATGAAGGAATATCAAATCAGCTTCTCGGAATGAAAGTAAATCGGCACATAATATTTTACAGAACGTTGGAAAAAAATTATGTTGAAATAACAAGAATACTGCACGAACGAATGGATTTGAAGAAAAGAATAACCGAATAAAACTGCACACAACAAGGTATAAGCTGTATTGCTAGTTAATCGCTTATTTGGGAAAGTTCTCGCGAACTTTCTAATCAGTAATAATTTACTTACTTTTAGCTTAAAAATCCGCAACAAAGCTTATACAGAAGCGTTGTACTACATTATGAAAAAAACTTTAGTCATATTAATAACTTTATTGATTTCTATCAAATCAATCGCTTGTAGTTGTGACTGGAGTGGAAATTTTT
>CAYPHE010000332.1:0-2899 GCA_964410075.1 uncultured Polaribacter sp. | reverse complement strand
GTTAAAAACACATCTCCGTTAGACATATCTTTAAAAGCCACCATTCTATAATTTTCTGGGTGAATTCCTTTTTTCATTTTATAATATTTTAATACTTTAATGTTATGTTTGCAAGAGTAAAATTGGTAAAGCTTTACTCAGATTGTAAAATAGTGTGTCCTACTATTTTGAGGATGCAAATTTAACGATATTTTTTATTTTGCAAACAATTTATTGCTTTTATTTGAAAATCAACTTTTAACAAGAAAAAACGTACCTTAATAAATAGATTAAATGAAAAAATTCACTTTAAAAACGCTGTGTTTAATACTTATTCTACTAAGTTTTGCTTGTTCTAACGATTATAAATTTAAATTAAATCACAAAAAAGAAGTTGCTTTAAACGAAACATTACAAGTTACTTTAAAGGAAGAAAAAGATAAAAAAGCAAAAAAAGTTACTTTTTTTGTAAACGGAAAAGAGATTGCTACAGATAAAAATTCTGTATCTATTAACACTAAAGACTTAGGGGTTGGTAAACATAAAATTTCTGCATTAATTGCTTACGAAGAAAAGACAAAAACAAAGAATAGTTTTTTTGAAGTTTTAGCCAACGTAAAACCTACTATTTATACATATAAAATTGTTAATACCTATCCTCACGATACAGATGCTTATACACAAGGCTTAGAATATTACAATGGGTATTTATATGAAACTACTGGTAAAAATGGAAAATCTACATTACGAAAAGTAGACATTAAAACAGGAAAAGTCCTACAAAAAATAGCGATTGACGATAAGTATTTTGGTGAAGGGATGACTATTTTTAATAACAAAATTTATTGGTTAACATGGAAAGCAAAAAAAGGTTTTGTTTTTAATTTAGATACTTTTGAAAAAGAAAGTGAGTTTACTTACAACAAAAGCAAACAAGGTTGGGGATTAACACATAGTGAAGCAGAATTGATAAAATCTGATGGGACTCAGAAAATTTGGTTTTTAGATCCTGAAACCTTAAAAGAAAAAAGATTTATTCAGGTTTACACCAACCAATATGCATTAGATAACATTAATGAGTTAGAATTAATTAATGGTAAAATTTATGCTAATAAATACCAACAAAATGCTATTGTTATTATAAACCCAGAAACTGGCATTGTAGAAGGTGTAGCCAATCTTACTGGTTTAAAAAATGAAATGGAAAAAACTCAAAAATTAGTTCCTCAAGATGAAGTCTTAAACGGAATTGCCTTCGACAAAGAAAACAATCGTTTTTTTGTAACTGGTAAAAATTGGGGAAAACTTTTTGAAATTGAATTGATAAAGAAATAATAAAATCAGGCTTTTTAAGTTATATAACATTTAGCACAAGTATCTTTTTATGAAGAAAAAAAACAGTAAAATTCTTTTACAATATTCTTTAGCTTTAATTATTGGCATCTTACTAATTTCAATTACTTCTTGCAGAAAAGATTTTAGCACTATTCCTAGTTTTGGTAATCTAGAATTTTCTCAAGACACCGTTTTTTTAGACACTATTTTTACAGGAATTGGCTCATCAACTTACAGCTTTAAAGTCTATAATAAAAGTAATGACGATATTACCATTCCTAACATTGCTTTAGAAAAAGGAAATAGTTCTAGTTATAGGTTAAATGTTGATGGTGTTCCCGGAAAAGTTTTTGATGAAATAGATATTTTAGCTAACGACAGTATTTTTGTTTTTGTTGAAACTACTTCAGATGTGGGAGGAACAAATGAATTACTATATACAGATAGAGTCTTATTTGACAACGGAAACAAACAGCAAGATGTAGATTTAGTTACTTTAGTTAAAGACGCCAACTTTATTTTTCCAGCAAGAAATGAGTTGACAATGGAAATTGACACCTTATTTTTAAATAACGAATCCACAGGTTTATTGGGTAGATTTTTAAAAGATGAAGAATTAACTATTACTAGCGAAAAACCAACTGTTATTTATGGTTTTGCTGCTGTGCCAGAAGGCAAAACGCTTACTATTGAAGCTGGCGCTAAAATTCACTTTCACGATAATTCTGGTTTAATAGTAGATACTGGAGCTACGCTAAAAGTAGAAGGCACATTAGAGAGTAAGGTTATTTTTGAAGGTGATCGTTTAGAACCAAATTTTAATAATATTGCTGGGCAGTGGGGAGCAATTTGGCTTAGGGGAGGTAGTGTAAATAGTTCTATAGAACATGCTGTAATTAAAAATGCAATTGTTGGGCTTTTAGTTGATGGTATAACAAACTTTAGAAGTCCAACGCTAAACATTATAAATTCAGAAGTTTACAACCACTCTAGTTTTGGTATATTAGGAAGAAATACCAATATAAGAGGTGCCAATTTGGTTATAGGAGATGCAGGCCAAGCCTCTTTAGCTGCTACTTTAGGAGGGTTTTATAGCTTTAACCATTGTACTTTTGCAAATTATTGGAACAACAGTTTACGACAATTACCAACAGTTTTGGTAAATAATTTCATCACCTTTCAAGATGAAAACGGAGAGGAAGTTACAGAAACATTAGACTTAACTTCTGCCACATTTGTAAATTGTATCATAGATGGAAGTAATAATATTGAGTTTTTATTAGACAGAGTTGAAGGAAGTTCTTTTAATTATAGTATTAATAACTGTATGATTCAGTTTAACGATACAAACGATGATTTTATTGATGTTGCAGAACTAGATTTTACGAACGAATTTTACAGAGATGTAATCCTTAACGGAAATCCTAATTTTAGAAACACAAGAGAAAACGACTTTATTATTGGGCAAGAATCTGATGCAATTGACAAAGCTTTACGTTCTATTTATAGAAACGATATTTTAGGTGTGGATAGAACTATGGCTCCTGATATTGGTGCTTATCAGCATATTATTTTTGAGGAAGAA
>CAYPHE010000331.1:0-2902 GCA_964410075.1 uncultured Polaribacter sp. | reverse complement strand
TGCATTAGAATCTGTACCCACAAAAATTTCAAATTCTCCCTCTTCAACTAAAAAGGTACCTTGGTTATTGTAAAAGCCAAGTTCTGCCTTAGACAACTCAAAGTTTATGGTTTTAGTTTCTCCTCTTTTTAATGCAACCAACTCAAAACCTTTCAATTCTTTTACAGGTCTTACAGTACTAGCAAATTTATCTCTTATATATAGTTGCACTACTTCTTTACCATAGTAATTGCCCGTGTTGGTTAAATCTACAGATACTTGTATAGTTTCTTCTTTAGAAAATTCTAATTTGTTTATTTGTAAATTGTCGTATTGAAAAGAAGTATAACTTAATCCATAACCAAAAGGATACAGTGGAGTATTTTCTACATCTGAATAATGAGACCAAAACACATTATTTTGAGTATTACTTCCTCTTCCTGTGCTTTTGTAATTGTAGTAAATAGGAATTTGCCCAACGTTTCTAGGAAATGTCATCGGAAGTTTTCCGCTTGGGTTATAATCTCCGTACAATACTTGTGCAATGGCATTTCCTGTTTGTGTACCCAATTGCCATCCCATTACAATAGCAGGAATGTGTTCTTTAGCCCAGTTGATAGCAAGTGGTCTTCCTGCTTGTAAAACCAATACTATATTAGGATTAACCTTATAAACTGCTTCTAACAATTCTTGCTGTAAACCAGGTAAGTCTAAATTGGTTCTTGTTCTACCTTCTCCACTTTGAAAACCATGCTCGCCTAAAACCATAACAACTACATCAGCATTTTTTGCGGTTTCAACAGCTTCTTGTATTCCTTTTCTATTTGTCGTATTAATGTTTACTTCAGTCACAAAAGTAGGATTGCCATTATACAATTCTACCCCTTTTTCATAACTTAAAGTGTTGCCTTTATAGGCTTTCATACCATCTAAAATTGTAACTGCAGAATGGTCATCAGAAGCCAACCTCCAACTACCTAAAGGACTATTATCATCATCAGCTAAATGACCAATTAAGGCTATTTTCTTTCCCTCTTTTTGTAGCGGGAGCAATTGGTTCTGGTTCTTTAATAAAACTATTGACTTTTTAGCCATATCTAAGACAGCATTATGGTGAGATTTCTGACCAATTATTTTCTTCTCTCTATCTTCATTACAATATTTATAAGGATCATCAAAAAGCCCTAATTCAAATTTTACTTTTAAAATTCTCCTTACAGCATCGTCTAAAATAGTTTCATCAACTTTACCATTTTTTACAAGGTTAGCCAGTTCTTTTATATAAACATAACCTTCCATATCCATATCAGAACCTGCAGTAGCTGCTAAGTAGGCAGCTTCTTTTTTATCTTTAGCTTGTCCCCAAAAAATGGCTTCGTTTATAGAAGCCCAATCTGAAACAACAAAACCATTAAAATTCCATTTTCCTTTTAAAATATCTCTTTGTAAAAAAGTATTTGTACTTGCAGGAATTCCGTTTAAATCGTTAAAAGCATTCATAAACGATCTAACACCAGCATCTTTAGCCGCTTTAAAAGGAGGTAACACCGTGTTGTATAGTGTTGAATTACCAATACTAACAGTATTATATTCTTTACCAGCTTCTATAAATCCGTATGCAGCAAAATGTTTTGCGGTAGCAATAATTGTGTTTTCAGCAGAAAGATTTTCTCCTTGAAAGCCTTTAACTCTAGCTACTGCAATTTTACTTCCAAGATATGGGTCTTCGCCTCCGCCTTCCATAACACGTCCCCAACGAGCGTCTCTAGAAATATCAACCATCGGTGCAAACGTCCAATTGATTCCTGCTGCAGAAGCCTCTGTTGCGGCAACTCTTGCAGATTTTTCTATCGCCTCTAAATCCCAACTTGCCGATTCTGCAAGTGGTATTGGACTTAAAGTTTTATACCCATGTATTACATCAAAACCAAATAATAACGGAATACCTAATCTAGTTTCTTCTACAGCAAATTTTTGTAATTCTCTTGTTTTATCGGAGCCCTTAACATTTAGCATTGCACCAACCCATCCCTTTTTTAAATGTTCATACTTTTTTTTTGCATTTCCTTTTTTAGGAACCGGGCCTGTAGCATCCCAAAAACCATTGTACAAGTTCATTTGACCCACTTTTTCCTCGACGGTCATTTTAGCTAATAGTTCCTCGATTTTTTTTTCATAAGTAATGCTGTTTTGTTCTTTTGTATTTTGCCCAAAAGAACTACAGGAAAAAAAAAGTATGGTTAAACATACTGTAAAATAGTGTTGCATTTTTTTCATATGAATTGGGTTTTCACGTTTTTGTCAATTTAGCCAGCCTAAAGTACTCATAGTTTTAGTATTCAAAAGAATTAATTCAAAAAAAAGAAGTCTATGCAACATTAAGAGTAGCTGAGTGCAACATTTTAACTACTACTCTGAAAAAAAGTTACGGTTTTCTTTATTGAAGATTTCTTTAGAAACGATAATTAATAGCATTATTATTCAATTTTAAACGTTTACAAACATTTACAACCGAAAGTAATTGTTTTGTAACCGAATAAAACTTGCAAGCTGTTTCATCTTTGCAGTGTTGAATGGAACTAACGAAATTCAGCTTTAATTTAAAATCTTATCTTATGAGTACGTTAAGAAACAAAGTGCAGTTAATTGGAAATTTGGGAAACAATCCAGAAATTATTAATCTAGATTCTGGAAAGAAATTGGCGAAATTTTCTCTGGCAACAAATGAAAGTTACAAAAATGCACATGGTGAAAAAGTTACAGATACGCAATGGACAAATATTGTAGCTTGGAATAAAACAGCAGAAATTGTAGAGAATTATTTGCAAAAAGGAAATGAAGTTGCTATTGAAGGAAAATTAACCACTAGAAGTTATGAAACTAAAGAAGGTGAGAAAAGATATGTTACTGAAGTTGTTGTAAA
>CAYPHE010000330.1:0-2906 GCA_964410075.1 uncultured Polaribacter sp. | reverse complement strand
AAATCTCCAGGTTGGCGTTTTTTCGAAAATACAAACGTTACAGAGTCAATAAATAATGCCGTTCACATTCGTTTTGATTTAAATGAAACCGATACTTATATGAATATGTTTGCTCCTTCTGGAGTAGCAAGAGAGTACACCAAAGCAGTTGGACCCCCTACTAGAGAAGCTAAAGGAAGTTATTTAAAAAAGAAAACGCAAATTGTAGCTGTTAGACAGCAAGGAGAGGCTTGGGACAAACCTTATGTATATATTTTTGAACCTTCCAAATCTAAAAATACAAGTGTTAAATCAGTAGAACATATTTATAGTGGAGATGTAATCGTAGGAGCAAAAGTTATTTCGCAGGTAAATAACACTACTATCACAGATTATATTCTTTCTAATAAATCTAGTGCTACTATTGCTTTTTTAGATATTAATTTTACTGGAGAGTTTGGAATTGTCCGAACAGAATTAAAAGATGGTAAAACAAAAGTTTCTTTGTACATAGGAAAAGGGAGTTCTTTACAGTTTATTGATGAAACTGTTACAGGAGATGGAGACGGAAAGGCGTACAAGGAATTCGAATTAAACTATGAATATTTTTCTGAGTTGCCTTTAAATAATTTTACAATAGAAACGATTGGTGAAACTTGTAAAGGAAAAAATAATGGTAAAATTGTAATTAACGCTTTAGAACAATTTAATTATGAAGTTTCACTTAGTGGTACCGATACTAATTACAATTTTAGAAAGGAAACTATAATTGAAAATTTAAATACTGGAGTTTATGATTTTTGCATCAAGATAAAAGATACAGATTTTAAACAATGTTATCAAGTAAATATTGAGGAAGCTATTTCGGTTGCTGGTAAAATTAGTGTTGATAAAGGTAAAGTAAACGTTTCTATAGATAAAGGTAAAGCTCCGTATAAAGTTATTAAAAACGGACAATTGGTTTTAGAGACTCAGTTAACCAACTTTACAATAGATGCTGTAGATGGAGACAAAATAGAAGTAAAAACAGATATCGAATGTCAAGGTGCTATGTTATCAAAAATAGATTTTTTATCTGATGTTAAGGTATATCCAAATCCTACTTCAAATTCTTTTACAATTTCATCTAATTCTGCAGATTGGAAAACACTTAGTATTTATAATACGTTAGGTCTTAAAGTATATTCAAATAGTACTGGTCAAAATGAGTTAATTATAAATGCAAAAGAATTTGGAATTACTAAAGGAGTTTATTTTGTGGTAATTAATAATCAAGAAGGCAAACAATTCTCACAAAAACTAATTATAAAATAGAATTTAGCTAAAAATTTAATCCACAAAGTTCTAGCTTAAGATAAAGTGTTTAAAATATTAATTATCAATGATAAAGAAACAACATGTAGTTAAAATTTGTTTATGTTTCATCTTAATAGGATGTAAATACAAAAATAAAACGATACATAATGTTAGTGTAAAGAATCAAAAGGTAGACTACTTTGCTGACAATGGTTTTGGAAATGCAGTTGCTGTGGTGCAACATCCTGCAGGAGTCTATCATAAAGGAATTACTTATGTCTGTTATCAAGGGGAATTAGAAGATCCTTATGTAGCGTCCTATAATCATACTACAAAAGAATGGAAAGGTCCTTTTAAAGCAGGTGTTAGTCAAATGGGGAAAGATCCTAATCGAAAGAAAAAAATAGACAATCATGGTAAGCCTGCAATTCTTATTGATGATGCAGGATATATTCACATTGCTTTTGGAGGTCATGGAGGAACACCTGAAGACGGTGAAAATCCATTAGGAAATCATCATTATGGAAAGAATTTACATGCAGTTTCTAAAAAACCTTTAGATATCTCTGAATGGGAGACATTAGATAATATTTCATTGTTTGGAACCTACAGTCAGTTTGTAAAAATGAATAATGGCGATATGTACTTGTTTTATCGTCATGGAGCACATAGGAGTAACTGGGTATATCAAAAATCAACTGATAATGGTAAAACATTTGAAGAACCAGTTTCCTTTTTAAAGCATAAAAGAAGAACTGATATTGAAGCCGAAGATTCTTGGTATCCTTGGGTAAGCAAAGGTAATGGAGATGATATTATTGTAGCTTTCGATTACCATATTTGTAGAGATAATAAAAACGCTCAAGATGCAAGAGGACACATTCCAGAAAGACATAATTTGTATTACATGGTTTTTAATACGAAAACCAGAAAATGGAAAAATGTTAAAAATGAACCTTTAGAAATGCCTTTAACTAAGGAAATGGCAGATAAAAAAACCTTGGTAAGAGAAATAGCTAATGATTGGACTTTTCAAGGTGTAACCGATGTAGATTCTAATGGAAATCCGCAAGTTATTGTACTGGTTGGACCAGATATTGGTGCAAAAAGAAGCGGACCCAAACGCATACAACACTATAGGTGGGACGGACAAGAGTGGCTAAAAAGCAAGAATACTGGTCTTCCCAGAGGAAATGGAGATTTGGAAGTAACATCATCGAAAGAAGTTAGCATTTATTTGGAAAATGAAACAAATGACGACGTTGGAGAAGTAAGCAGATGGGATAGTTATAACAGTGGAAAGTCTTTTAAAAAAGGAGCTGTTTTTTTACAAAGAAAAAATGCATCATTTGTTATATCTTCACTTATTGATAATCCACATCCAGATGCTAGAATTATTGTAGGAGAAAAAGAAGAAGGTACAAATTACAGAAAAATGTATCTTTTGGGTGATAACGGCCCTATAAAACGTTTTGAAAAAGAAACTCAAATTTTAAATAAAAAATAAGATACTTAAAATCAACTAAAAATGAAAATAATAAAACTACTACTCTTTAATACCTTAATTATAAGCTCGCTTTTATCTTGTGGAAATAAGAAAAAAGAGAATACAAGTAAAAGTGAAAATACAG
>CAYPHE010000329.1:0-2923 GCA_964410075.1 uncultured Polaribacter sp. | reverse complement strand
CAAACACTGCTATCAAACCAACCACAAGAAACGTGTAAATTTTCTTTTTTTACAATTTGATAATCATCCTTTTCTTGAATAGTATCTTCTATTGAATGTATAATTCCATCAACAATTAAAATGTCTTTTTTTTGTTGATGAAAAGGGCTTTCGGTATCAAAAATTAAGGCCGATTTTATAAGCGTAGTCATGGTTTAAAAAATTTTAAGATCAAAATTTCCAAAAGCAAAGATACAATTGCCAAAGCTAAAAACCATTTCCAAAGCCATTGAACTTCATTTTTAGTATAAGTAGAAGAAAATCCGTTGGCTACAGAGTCAGAAATTATGATGTTTTTATTGTCAGCTAAAGATTTGCTATCTAAAAAGGATAAACTACTTTCTGTTTTTGGTTGATTAAAGGCAATTGTACTAATAATTGAATCTTTATTTTTAATATCATAAAACCCAACGTTTTCAATACTATTAGTGGTTAGAGTTACTTTGTTTTGGTAGGTTCTTTGTTGTGGTATAAAGGAAATATCTTCATTTTTAAGCTGTAAGACTCTATCCTTTTCTAAATTTATATCTACGTCAATACTATTTTCTTTATTAGTTCTATAAAACAATTTAGATTGTTTAAAACTTAATTTTGCCATATTATAAAAAACAGGAACAATTAAAGGAGAGTTCGTAAAATTGCTATTATTCTTTTGAAGACTACCCGCAAATAAATAGGCTTTTCCGTTGTTTATTTTAGATAAAGAAACAAATGGTTTTTTGTTTTCTAATGATAATATGGTGCTCCCTTTTTTAGTTGAAGCATGTATGGTGTTTTTAATAAATGGATACTGGAAGTTGCTTACTCTTTTAGAAAAAACGTTAGTAAACAATGGATGATTAAAATTGATGTCTGTAATTTGTAAACTATCTACTTCTTGATTTTGAATTTTGCCAGAACCTAATTTATTTAAAAAAGTATTGTAGCTTTTTTTATTAAATCTTGTATTAGGGATAAGGGCGAATTCTCCTCCGTTTTTAGTAAAATTTAGTAGACTATTTTGTAAGCTTTCAGGAATGGTTTCCAACTCATTTAAAATAATAAATTGTTGTTTTTGAATGTTATTATAGTCTAATTTTTCAAGTGAAGTTTCTTTCAATAAAAACTCGTTATTAGTATAAATTTTTTGAAGATATTCAGAGCGGATTCCAATGCTTAATATTGCTGTTTTTTTTGGTTTTGAAATATTAAAAAAAAGACTATTGTCAAAAGTAAAAGTGTCGCTACAAGTTATGTGTGCTTTTCCTTTAAAATCTCCTGAATTTTCCAATTGAAATTCAATTGTTTTTGTCTCGTTTTTTTCTATTGAAAAAACTTGTTTACTTTTTAAAACATCATTGTTGTAAATGGCAATAGGTAGGTTTTCTTTTGCATTTCCTTGATTGTGAACTACAACATTTATAGATGTGTTGGTTGTAGATTTATTTTTGGTGTAAACACTATCTATACTAATATTGTTTTTATTTGAGTTTTTAAGTTGAATGAGGTTAATAGTGTTGTTTACATTTGTAAATTTATTTATGTAAGTATTCTGAAAATCAGAAATTAAAAACACATTATGTAAAGTGTTTGTTTTTTCTTTTTTAATGTTGTTGCTTTTTAATAAAACAGTTTCAATAGGTAGTTTTTTTGTTGAATATGATGTGCTTATCAATACTTTTTTTAACTCTTCAAAAGAAATATTCTCGTAAAAATTAGTGTTGGTTTGTAGAGAATATTTATTGTTTTGATTTGCATTTTCTAAAATATCTTTAATAGCATTTTGTAATAAAATCCCTTTTTCTCCTTTACTATTCATACTTAAAGAGTTGTCTAAATAGATAAAGTTTTGTTTGTTTTTAGTGTTTTTTTCTTTACCAAAATAAGGTTGTGAGAAAGCAAAAACTATCGCTGAAAATAATGTTAGCCTTGTTGCTAGAATTAGCCATTTTTTTAACTGATAACTTTTACGAGATTGCTGAACAATTTTAGATAAAAAGGCAACATTGGTAAACGGTACTTTTTTAAATTTTTGCAATTGAAAAAGATGCACTAAAATAGGGATAACTAATAAAAATAAAAAGTATAAAACTTCTGGGTTTTTAAAGTGCATATTAGCAATGTTGTGTTTATTCAAAAATAGTAAAATGGGTTGACTTTAAAACTGCTCAAAAACACCCAAACCAAATAGTGCGAAATCGTATTTTACAGGATCTTTTTTATCCATTTTACGTAAAGAGGTATCTAGCTCCATTAATGCTTTCCAATCGTTTTGTTTGCGCTTTAAAAGTTTCAATTTTCTGGCAACGTTACCAGAATGAACATCCAAGGGACAAGAAAGGTTAGCTGAATTATGAGTTTTCCAAATGCCAAAATCTACCCCTTTGTTATCGTTTCTAACCATCCACCTTAAAAACATATTGATACGTTTAGAAGCAGAGTTTTTTAAAGGGTCCGAAACATGTTTTAAAGTTCTAGTTTCATGTGGAATTTCAAAAAATATTTTTTTAAAATCATGAATTGCTGTTTTGTAATTTTTTTCGTTGTTTTTAACCGCTAAAACTGTTTCTAGGCCAGAATGGTGTTTGTAAATATTTTGTAACGATTTTATAAAATGAATAAAATCAAGTGTATTAAAAGTTCTATGAACAAAATGAGTTATGCTCTCTAAGTCTTTTTGAGAATGGTTACTAATAAAGTCAAATGGAGAATTGTCTAGTAATTCCATCATTTTAGTAGCGTTTTTGATAATCATTTTTCGATTTCCCCAGGAAATAGTTGCTGATAAAAAACCAGCTATTTCTATATCTTCTTTCTTTGAAAATAAATGTGGAATTTGAATAGGATCAGACTCAATAAACTTTGGATTGTTGTATAATGTAACTTTTTCGTCTAAAAATTCTTT
>CAYPHE010000328.1:0-2925 GCA_964410075.1 uncultured Polaribacter sp. | reverse complement strand
AATGAAATTTCTAAGGTTATTGTAAACCTTTGTTATCAAATTCATGTTGAATTGGGACCTGGTCTTTTTGAAAGTGTTTATGAAGAAGTTTTATATATGGAATTGATCAATTATGGATTTCGTGTTTTAAGACAACCAACACTTCCTGTATTTTGGAAAGGAGAAGAAATAGCAGTTGCTTTTAAAGCTGATCTTATTGTTGAAAATAAGGTAATTATTGAGCTAAAATCTGTAGAAACTCTAAAAAATGTTCACTTTAAACAATTGTCTACTTACTTAAAAATCTCTGAAATAAAACTCGGTTTATTAATCAATTTTAATGAAGCTTTAATTAAGAATGGAATTCGTAGAGTTGTTAATAATTTATAATTTTTTCTCTTTCTAAAATGTAAAACTTAATTGATTTTAGGACACTTAACTCTTATCAAATATTAAATCTGTTATTACTAACTTTGCTTTTTAGCATCTCTTCGAGATATAATTATGAAACTTCAAACCAATATTCCAATTCAAAAAGAATCAGAAAATCTGATTGATTATTCATCTAGAATAGTTTTATTAGGATCTTGTTTTTCAGAGAATATTGGGAGTAAGTTTAAAGAGTTTCAATTTCTAACTACACAAAACCCATTCGGAATTCTTTTTCACCCTATAGCAATTGAAACCTTAATTACTAGTGCTATAACTAATAAAAAATTCTGCGAAAAAGATTTAATTTACAATAAAGAAGTATATCATCTTTTTGAAGCACATTCTAGTTTAAGTAATCTAAATCCGAACTTAGTATTAACCAACGTAAATAATGCAATTCATCAAACAAAATTAGAATTAGAAAATGCTTCACACATTATTATTACTTTAGGAACAGCATGGGTTTACAAACATATAAAAAGTGATAAAATTGTAGCCAATTGTCATAAAATTCCTCAAAGGGAATTTGAAAAACAGCTACTTTCTGTTACCGAAATTTCAGAAAGTTTACAACGTTGTATGGATACTATTTTAACAGTTAACAATAATGTAAAAATCATTTTTACACTTTCTCCTGTTCGTCATATAAAAGATGGATTTACAGAAAATAGTTTGAGCAAAGCACATTTGTTATCTAGTATTCACAATGTAATTTCTAACAATAAAAATGTTGCTAGTTACTTTCCTTCATATGAAATTGTACTAGATGAACTCCGTGATTATCGTTTTTACAAAGAGGATTTATTACATCCTAACCAAACTGCTATCAATTATATCTGGGAAAAACTTGTTACCACTTGGTTTGCGAAATCAACAGAAAAAACAATGCAAAAGGTAGAAGAAATCAATAAAGGATTGGCTCACAAACCTTTTAATGAACAAGCTGAAGCTCATCAACTTTTTTTAAAAAAAATAGCACAAAAACAACATCAGTTAATTACTGAATTTCCTTTTATGAAGTGGTTTTAATACAATTATTTCAAATACTACTTTTTATAAATTAAAGTAAAAAATACGTCAAATGACGTATTGACTATATTTTCTTTTTCATTCAATTTTGTATCGTACTCTTAAACAATTAACAATGAAAAAAAATTTATGTATTGCCTTTGCCATTTGCTGTGTTACTTTTATTCAATCTCAAAGTGTTGGAGATATGAAAATAAAACAGTCAAAATTTGGATTGAATAACATTAAAAAAGCACCAAAGAAAATATTTATTAACACTTTTAATATCAACTACGAATTTTACAGAGAAGCCATAGATTATAAAAATGGTGGTAACGGTGGTAGAATTGCTGGTAACAAAGGTAGCGCAACAGCTAGAGCTGCTGTAGGTTTAGGTGGTATAAATGCAAATGAAATTTTAAAAGAAACAAATAAAATTTACAAAGAGTTTTTAGACCGTTTAAATTCTGAAGGTTACGAAGTTATTTCTGCAGAAGAAGCAGGAAAAACAGATACTTATAGAGATTGGAAAATTGCAAAAGGACCTTATGCTGTAGAAGAAATTCCTGGAATGATGACCTGTATGCCAGAAGGCTATGCTTTCTTTTACAAGAAAAAAACTGACAACGGAAAAATTAAAAGAGGTACTTTTGGTAACTCTATGGTGCTACCAAAACTTTCTAAAGAGTTGGGAGACGCAGTTATAGCAGACATCAATTTATATGTTATGTTTTCTGAAAATGGCACCAATCTTTTAAGTGGTGGTGCTAAAGTGAAAATAAAAACTAATTTAAGATTAGCCAACCAATACATATTTACTGTTCCTAAAAAATTAAAAAAGAAAAAATCTGTAGCAGGAAAATTATTTGGTTCTGTTCAAATAAAAGGTGCTGTTGATACATATACGGCTTCATCAAGTGTTGCTTTTACACAAGGAAAAATGAAAGTAGGCTTAGGAGCAATGGCTCAATACACAGGAACACTTAAAGAAGACTTAGAAATAGAAGGAGTTTTAAGTAAACAAAAAATTGTAGCTTATCAAAAACAAGGCTCTTTTGTTCCTACATCATTCTCTACTTTTTCAGATTATCTAGATGCTAAAGAAGATAAATTTTCAACAACTACAAAATGGATTAATGTAGATGGTAATAAATACAAAGAAGGTTTCTATAATGCTTGTCATATCTATTTAGAAAAACAAATGGATGAATTTTTTAATAAAATTAAATAGAAACCAATCTTTAAAAAAATCATATTTATACTCAAAACTTTATAATCCTCTATTAATTATATATTACTAAACAATATTTACTTTGTTTTTTTAGAGTTACTGGTGATTGGGAATTTTAATAGTTCTTAATCACCTACTCTAAAAAAATTAATCTCTATTAAGTTTGTCTTTATTAAAACTAGATTTCAAAAAAATCTCTTTTTTATCTTTCTTAACTATCCATTAACTCTTGAATAGATATTATAACAAAAATTAAAATTATTTGTAAATTGTAA
>CAYPHE010000327.1:0-2927 GCA_964410075.1 uncultured Polaribacter sp. | reverse complement strand
TATCTTTGTCAACTGAATTTCAATTGAAAACAAATGAGCAATTCCAGAAAAAGAAGAGAAGCACTTCTTTACCATGCAAAACCAAAACCAGGTAAAATTGAGGTAGTACCCACAAAAAAATACGCCACACAACACGATTTATCTTTGGCATACTCTCCAGGAGTTGCGCAACCTTGTTTAGAAATAGAAAAAGACAAAAACAACGTTTACAAATACACTTCTAAAGGAAACTTGGTTGCTGTAATTTCTAACGGAACGGCAGTCTTAGGTTTAGGAGATATTGGTCCAGAAGCATCTAAGCCAGTAATGGAAGGAAAAGGATTGCTTTTTAAGATTTTTGCAGATATAGATGTTTTTGATATTGAAGTAGATGCTACAGATGTAGATAAATTTATAGAAACGGTAAAGGCAATTGCACCAACTTTTGGTGGAATTAATCTAGAAGATATAAAAGCACCAGAAGCTTTTGAAATAGAAAGAAGATTAAAAGAAGAGTTGGATATTCCTGTTATGCACGATGACCAACACGGAACTGCAATAATTTCTGCTGCTGCGTTAAAAAATGCAGTTGATATTGCAGAAAAGAAAATGGATGAAATTCAGATTGTGGTTAATGGAGCAGGGGCGGCTGCAATTTCTTGTACGCGTTTGTATTTAGAATTAGGTGCAAAAAGAGAAAATATCGTAATGTGCGATAGTAAAGGTGTTATTAGAAAAGACCGTGACAGCCTATCTTCTCAAAAAGCTGAATTTGCTACAGATAAAGATTTAACAACCTTAGAGGAAGCTATGCAAAATGCCGATGTTTTTATTGGTTTATCTGTTGCAGGAGTTGTAAGTCCAGAAATGTTAAATGCTATGGCAGACAACCCAATTGTATTTGCTATGGCAAACCCAGAGCCAGAAATACAATATGACCTTGCAATTGCTACTAGAAAAGATGTAATTATGGCTACTGGTCGTTCAGATCATCCTAATCAGGTAAATAATGTACTAGGCTTTCCATTTATTTTTAGAGGAGCGCTAGACGTAAGAGCAACTTCAATTAACGAAGAAATGAAGATGGCTGCTGTACATGCTTTGGCAAATTTGGCTAAAGAAACAGTGCCAGAACAAGTTAATATTGCTTATGATGAGGTAAATTTAACCTACGGTAGAGAGTATATTATTCCAAAACCTTTCGATCCAAGATTAATTTACGAAATTCCTCCAGCAATTGCTAAAGCAGCTATTTCATCAGGCGTAGCCCAAAAAGAAATTAAAGATTGGAATGCATACAGAGACGAATTAATGGAACGTTCTGGTTCTAAAAATAAAGAAGTGCGTTTGTTGCATGATAGAGCTAGAAATAATCCTAAACGTATTGTTTTTGCTGAAGCAGATCATTTAGACGTACTAAAAGCGGCACAACGTGTTTACGAAGAAAAGATAGGGTTTCCAATTTTGTTAGGTCGAAAAGAAATCATTTTAGATTTGATGGAAGAAATCGGGTTTAATATTGAAGGCGCTACCATCATAGATCCAAAAACAGATGAAGAACGAGAACGAAGACATCGTTTTGGTGAAGCATACTGGAAAAGTAGACAACGTAAAGGAAGAACATTTACAGAGGCAAGAAAATTAATGCGAGAGCGTAATTATTTTGCAGCAATGATGGTAAATGAAGGTGAGGCAGACGCTATGATAACAGGATATTCTATTCCTTACAGAAGAGTAGTAAAGCCAATTTTAGAGCTTGTTTCAAAAGAAAGCGGAGTGTCTAGAGTTGCAGCTTGTAATTTAATGTTAACCAAAAGCGGTCCTATTTTCTTAGCAGATACTACAATTAATGTAAACCCTACTGCTAAAGAATTGGTTAAAATTACCCAAATGACATCAGAACTGGTAAAAATGTTTGGTATGGATCCAAATATCGCTATGTTGTCATTTTCAAATTTTGGATCATCAGCATTTGAGTCTACTAAAAAAATATCAGAAGCTGTTCAATTTATGCATCGTCAATACCCAGATATGGTTGTAGACGGAGAAATTCAGGCAGATTTTGCATTAAATCCAGAATTGTTAGCTAAAGAATTTCCGTTTTCTAAACTTAATGGTAAAAAAGTAAATGTTTTGATTTTTCCAAATTTAGAATCAGCAAACATTACCTATAAATTGTTAAAGCAAATAGATGGCGCAGAGTCTATTGGTCCTGTAATTTTAGGGTTAGATAAGCCTGTTCATATCTTACAATTAGGTTCTAGTGTAGACGAAATGGTAAACATGTCTGCGTTGGCAGTTGTAGATGCTCAGCAAAAAGAAAAAAGAACCAAATAATTTTTGTTACATTACAGCCCGAAAAAATAATTAATGATAACACAAATTAGAGGAAGACTTGTAGAAAAAAATCCAACAGAAGTTGTAGTAGATTGCAATGGAGTTGGTTATTTATTACATATTTCTTTAAATACATTTTCTAATTTACCAGATGATGAAAATGTATTGCTATATGCGCATTTGTCTATAAGAGAAGATGCGCATACCTTATATGGTTTTATTAATAAGGTAGAAAGAGAGGTTTTTAAATTATTAGTTTCTGTTTCTGGAGTTGGGCCAAGTATTGCAAGAACCATGTTGTCTTCTATGACATCAGAAGAAATACAACAAGCAATAGCATCAGAAAATGTTCGTTTAATTCAGTCTGTAAAAGGTATTGGAGCTAAAACAGCCCAACGTGTAATTGTAGATTTAAAAGATAAAATTTTAAAAACGTTTGATGTTGATGCAATTTCTACCCCACAAAGCAATACAAACAAAGATGAAGCGTTATCTGCATTAGAAGTTTTAGGTTTTAATAAAAAACAAGCCGAAAAAGTAGTTACTGCTATTATAAAAGAAAACTCAGATGCTTCTGTAGAAAAGATTATTAAACTGTCCTTAAAGAGTTT
>CAYPHE010000326.1:0-2934 GCA_964410075.1 uncultured Polaribacter sp. | reverse complement strand
TTTCAATTAAATATTTTGGTACAATTTAATTAATTCTTTTGAAGTGTTTTCCCAATTCTCTTCCTTATTTATTACTGCATCAAATGCGTTTAAAGTTTTTTCTTGATACTTTTCATAGTTTTGATAAATTTCAATAACTTTTTTTGCAAAATCTTGTTTGTCTTCGGCTTTAAAAATTACCCCTGCATCATATTTATTTACAATTCTTTTAAGTGGCATACAAGAACTTACTAAAAGTAAACTTTTACTCAGCATTATTTGAAACAGTTTATGGGGTATTGTATTATTTGTATGCCCGTTTGCTAAATGTGGAATAATATTAATATTTGTTTTTTGCATTATTGTAGAAACCTCATTAAAAGGTCTATAACCTACAAAATTCACAACATCTTGTACTCTATTATCTACTGCAATTTGTTTTAATTTGTTTTCTACATCTATACTGCCTCTACCTACTAAAAAAAGCTTGGCATTACTTATTTTTTTAATAATTTCTGGCATCGCTCCTATTGCTGTTTGCAAACCTCTATGCGGTCCAAATCCACCAACATAAGTTATAGAAAAATCCTTATCTAATATAATATCTTGAGCTACTTTTTCTTGAAAATTATTTACAAATTCTTTTTTCTCATGATTAGAAATTACAATTAATTTTTTTGGATTTATATTAAAATTTCTAATCAACTTCTCTTTCATTTCTTCGACAACACAGATAACTTTATCATATTTATTACAAAATTTTTGTTCTTTTTTTGACCATCTTTTTGGATTCATAAAAAGTACATTTTTAAATTTTATAATACTACTTTTCTTCCATAAAAACCAAGTTTTTAAAGCTTCTGGAAAATTTTCATGTAAGTCTAAATAACAGTTTTTTACTTTAGATTTAAATTGAATACCTGTTCCTGCTAATGGCAAGTCGTGAACATGTAAGAAATCTATTGGATATTCTTTGAATGCTTTTTTAAGCCCGAAATAAAAAAGAAAATTAATATTAGAGAAACTTTCTATAATATCATAAACTCCTTTTCTTTTTTTATTATAATTATTCCCAATTCTAAAAACTTCTACATTTCTTATGACCTCCCTTTCTAAATCATTCTTTTTTTTAGGACAAACAACCAAAACTTTTTTTCCGTTTTCAACTAAAGATTCTGCCTCTTTTCTCACCCTAATATCATTGGGGTAAGCACCATCAACAATCATACAAATGTAGCTCATGATAAGAATTCTATAGTTTTTTGTATTACTCTTTCTGTAGAATTTCCATCCCAAAATCTTGGTACTCTTCCTTTTTTATATTTTCCTTCTGATATATTTTTAATTGTATCTGTTATTTTGATAATATTAAAACTCATCAAAACATTCGTTCCTTCTTCTATTGTTGAAGGACGTTCTGTATTTTCTCTTAACGTAATACAAGGAATTTGTAAAAAAGTAGTTTCCTCTTGAATTCCTCCACTATCTGTTATTACACAAAAAGCATATTTAATTAATTTTTGAAATGAAAAGTAGTTTTGTGGAGCTATGATAATCAAATCTTCTATTTCATATAATTCTTCTATAAGGTTGTAATGAATAAAACTCTTTTTTGTTCTTGGATGAATTGAAAAAACGACTTTATGCTTTTTAGTAATATTTCTAAATAGCATTAATATTTTTTCTAACGAATCTTTAGTATCTACATTTCGAGGCCTGTGCATAGTCACTAAAATGTATTTATATTTCTCTTGTTTAACCTCGTCTAAAATTGATGATGCCTCAATTTCCTTAGTAAAATGAACAAGGGTATCAATCATAGTATTTCCTACAAAAGCAATTTGTTCATTTTTCTTTCCTATATTTTTTAAGTTTTCTACACCACTTTGTTCTGTAACAAAGCACAAATCAGAAATTTCATCCGTTAGAATACGATTTATTTCTTCTGGCATTTCTCTATCTAAACTTCTAAGACCACTTTCTAAATGACCAAGTTTAACATTTAGTTTATTTGCTGTTATTGCTGCTGCAAGTGTTGAATTAACATCTCCAACACATAGTAATAAATTTGGAGAAAATTGATTTATAATTTCTTCTAATTTTAAGATAATCTCTCCTATTAATCTATTTGCAGAACTACTTTTAGTTTCTAAAAAATAATCTACTTCAATATGAAACTGTTCTAAAAAAATAGCTGACATTTTTTTATCATAGTGCTGACCTGTATGAACTATTTTTATTTCTAATTCTTTATACTTTTTAGCAACCTTTTTAAATTGAGTTATTTTCACAAAGTTTGGTCTAGTACCAACTACTATTAAAATTTTCTTTTTCATCAGTTATTTAGTTGCAAATACGGCATAATATCTTGGTGTAATTTTTCTTAAAATTGGTCTAAATCCAATTTTATCAATTGGACTAGTCCATTTTTCTGTCTCTTGAATTTCCCAACCCGATTTTTGTAATAACCAATCAAATTGCCAATCTTCAAATTCATGATAATGTCTATCCCATAAATCTGTTTTACTCCTATAAGCTTTTGCAAACCATAAATTTAAAGGTATGGTTGCTACTAGTTTTGTAGCTTCAATTTGTTTTAAGACATTAAATGGAGCAAGTAAATGTTCAAATATTTCAAAAGCTGTAACGGCATCTACTTTGTGTTCTTTTACAATTTCAGGTAATAAGTCTAAATCTTCTCCTTTTGTATTGATAACGGTATAGCCATTTTGCTCCATAATTTCTGAAAAGGGGTTTCTAATGCCTAAATCTAAAATTTTTGCTGGTGCAGGAACAACTTTTTTCAAAAACGCTAAAGTATGCTCATATCTTTTAAGTGGAAGTTTACTGTACATAAATATTTAAAAGTAACGCTATTATATAAAAAAGTTATTATATGAATATTTTTCTAACTTGATTATGCGATGTTGTTTTTATTTGTAAAAAGTAAATTGA
>CAYPHE010000325.1:0-2944 GCA_964410075.1 uncultured Polaribacter sp. | reverse complement strand
TTTCATCAACAATAATAGTATAATCTTCTACTTCTCCATCAGCTCCAATTTCACAAGAAGTTGGTAACCCATCATTTTCAAATTTTGTAGTCACTCTCATTGTAGTAGCTCCTAATATTGCATTTGAGGGAACTTTAATTTCTAAAGGACTTAATGATGTTTGCTGATTTGCTGACGCCGTTGCCGTTCCTAAATCATACGTTTCTCCTTCATCATTAAAATTACAGTTTTGATTCCAATCAATCCAAACTAACGTTCTTGTTGTATATGGTCCACTACCATCTTCTGCTGTATTTGCGTTAACAATTAAGGTATATATCGAATCTCTAGCCACTGTTGTAGAAATTTCGGTAAAATCCATAAAACCACTAGATTTATTTGGTGTTGCATTAATTATAGTATTAAAACTTACAAAAGTTGTACTAGTCTCAAACTCTGTATTCCCCTCTGAAACACAAACTTCACAAACTTCTGTAGTAAACGAAAACACTTCAGAAAAAACACCTTCAGAACAAGTGTTTACAGGTCTTATCCTCCAAAAATATTCTGTACCTTTTATTAAATTTAATGCTGTAAAAGCATTTATCGTGGAATTTGCTTCTGTAACAATAGTGCCAAAATTTTCATCTGTAGCTATTTCTATTATATAAGAAGAGGCATTCAAATTTTCTTGCCAAGAAAATCCTGCAGCTACAGGCACCTCTTCAGAACCATTTGCTGGTAAAATTAAATCTGTACTATCTACAATTGTATTGGTAATTGATAAATTTGCACTTACTGTTCTTGTAACACTAGTAGATGCTCCAACAAATGTAATCGGATAATCCTGAGCATTTATTCCGTTTAGATTAGAAATAGTAACTTGAACAGTTCCATCCTCACTAACTACTTCAGGAGAAAAGTTTACTATTGCACCTTCTGGTAAACCTGTAGAAGAGAAAGAAACCTCTTCAGAAAAATCGTTAACAAAATCTAAATTCAAATTATAACTTACAGTTTCACCGTCAGTATTACAAGCAAATTCAGTTTCATTTTCTGTTGTAAAAATAAACGTAGGAATTGTTGATCTTATCTCTATGTCTGCATTATTAATATCAAAATAAATATTATCATCTGCCATAACCATAATGCGTACATTTTCAGACACATTCTCTGGCACTACAAAAGAGACTTCTCCATCATTTACCGTATTTTCTACTAAAGAAGTTGCAAAGGTTTTTCCTCCATCGGTAGAAAGTTTTACACTTACAAACTGTGTATTTATAGGAGACTGGTTTGTTTGCCCTACATTCCAAGTAATCGTTTGTGTTGTACCAACATCCCAAACTTCTTCAATATTCTGAGAAGTTATCGTAAAAGGGTCTGTATCTGCTACAGTTACAACCACATCATCAGTAGCAAAAGCACCTCCTTGCAAATTATTATCTCTTACAGTTAATGAAAATTTTAAAGATCTAGCAACTAATGGCAACACTTCCCAAGTTGGAGAATTTCCCGCTACTAAGTCTGTCAAATTCGGAAAATATCTTTCAGGAACATTTTTTGGCGGTAAAGATCGAAAAGCAGGTCCTTCAGCACTTGAAGAAATTGGAGGCATAGTTGCAATTTCATTATCGGTTTGCTCCCAACAATAAGTTAAAGAAGCAGAATTTTCTTGATCTGACGCAGTGCCAGAGAGCACAAACGGCGTGCCTTTTGGTATGATGTAATCTGAACCAGCGTTTACTATTGGTACACTATTATTAATAGCTGTTGAAGTGGCGCAAGTTGCAGAAGACTGAATTACGCTCCACATTTGAGCTAGGCTAACTGAATGAAAATAATCATCTACTTGACCTTGTACATTCGGCGAGCAAATTCCCGCATAACTCATTATAGTAGATCCACTTCCAGGCTCTACTGCAGTTAATTCGTTTCTATTTCTGTCACAACTATTATTGTAGGAATGAAATGCTCCAAATTGATGCCCGATTTCGTGTGCGAAAAAATCTACATCAAAAGCTTCTCCAACAGGAAAAGTTTTACTGGTAACCGCTCTAGCTTTCTGCCCTGATAAACAAACAGTACCCCCAGCAGCTAAACCAGTATTTTCTGATCCTTGACCAATAACGTGACCAATGTCGTAATTGCTACTTCCTATTTCTCTATCACAAATAGATTGACATTCTTCAACCATTGCATTAACATTTCCATTTGTAAAACCATCTGTAGCTGAATCGAAAAATATTACCTTATCATTATTTCCTACAAGTGTAAAATTTACAGACAACTCTCTCTCAAAAACCTCATTAATTCTAGTTAGAGATGTATTTATAGCAGATAAAACAGTCGCTTTTTTAACTTGTTCTGATGCAGCAGTACTAATACCTTCTCTATTTAAATGAAATTGAGAATACTCTGCTGTAGCAGCTATTGCTATTTTATAATTCCTAAGCAAGCCATCATTTACTTTTTTTGAGTTACTTACTTTTTTTGCCAAATGATTTTCATCAATTACATTACATTCAAAAGATTCTTTTTCATGAGTTAAACTGGCTTTGCTATAAACCATGTATTTTGATTTGTCTTTTGTATAAGGAGCTATAATTACAGGTTTTTTATTTGGCGAAGAAATTATAGCATTAAAACCGTTTGTTCCTATACTTATTCTCCCAGCAACTGATCCGTCTGTTGTTTTTATTACTTTAAAAGATTGAATTGAAGGAAATTTTTTAGCCAGTTCGGGTTGAAAATTCTGTGTTTTTGTGATATAAAAATCTGAAACACCTCCATTTTCATCTGGCAACTGAATAATTTGTTTTTTTGAAGATGTTGATTTGGCTGCAAAATTTACAAACGTTTTACTTTCTAAAGAAAATAACTGAAATGACTCTGGTAAGTTTTTATTAGTATACAACTCTTGTTTTTGTTGAATTGTATTTCCTTTATCTATTTTATGCCACAA
>CAYPHE010000324.1:0-2956 GCA_964410075.1 uncultured Polaribacter sp. | reverse complement strand
TTACGAAAAGAACCAATTGTAAAAGACACTACTTTGTTAGACGAAGAAATTGTAAATGTAGAGGTTTGGACCTATGATGAACCTAGATTGTACACGGTACAAGAATTGGATGTAAAAAGAGATCGAAAAAAGTCTTTTTTAACGGCTTACGATTTTAGTAAAGAAAAAATGGTAGCGATCGCTAATCCAGATTACGATGCAGCTCGTTTAGCTGACGAAGGAAATGGAAAATACGCTGTTATTACTAATGGAACTCCGTATCGCCTAGAAAGCCAATGGACTGGTCAAAGAGCTTTTGATGTAAAAAAAGTGGATTTATCTTCTGGGGAAGAAACCTTAATTGCTAAAAAAATATACGGAAGAACTTCGATTAGCCCTAAAGGGAAGTATATGTACGGATTTAGTAGAAAAGATACCACTTGGTATACCTATAATTTAAAAACACTTCAGTATACAGCTTTAACCAAAGGAAAACAATTTTATAACGAATTGCACGATTATCCAGATGATCCTAGAGGTTATGGTACTGCAGGATGGACAGAAAATGATGAAAAATTTTTAATATACGATCGTTTTGATATTTGGGCGTTTGATCCAGAAACGGGAGAAGGAAAAAACCTAACCAACGGAAGAGCAAAAAACATTCGTTATCGTTATGTAAAATTAGATGATGAAGAACGCAGCATTTCTTCTAAGAAATCTTGGTTTTTAAGTACTTTTAATGAGGTAAATAAATACGGAGGTTACGCCACTTATCAACCTAAAAGAAAAAAACTTACTACGCTTGTATCAGGACCAAATTCTTACGGCAGACCTAGTTTAGCGCAACACGATAAAAAAGAACGAATTATTTATACCCGAGGATCTTTTACAGAATTTCCAAATTTATGGGTATCAAATACTTCTTTTAACTCACCTAAGCAGATTACAGACGTTAATCCACAACAATCTGAATACAACTGGGGTACTGCAGAATTGGTAAACTGGGTTTCTTTAGATGGAAAACCTTTAACTGGTGTGTTAATCAAACCCGAAAACTTCGATCCAAATAAGAAATATCCAATGATTGTAAATTTTTACGAAAGAAGTTCCGATCGTTTGTACAGACACCGCGCACCTTCTTACGGTAGAAGCACCATCAACTATCCATTTTACGCAAGTAGAGGTTATGTAATTTTTAATCCAGATGTACATTATAGAGAAGGGTATCCTGGGGAAAGCGCCTTAAATTGTGTAATTCCAGGAATTACAGCGTTGGTTGATAAAGGTTTTATAGATAAAGATAACATAGGGGTGCAAGGACACAGTTGGGGTGGCTACCAAATTGCTTATTTGGTTACAAAAACAGATATTTTTAAAGCAGCCGAATCTGGTGCTCCTGTGCCAAACATGATTAGTGCCTATGGAGGAATTAGATGGTGGACTGGTTTGAGCAGACAATTTCAATACGAACACACACAGAGTAGAATAGGAGGTACGCCTTGGGAATATCCACAACGTTATATAGAAAACTCTCCTATTTTTAATATTGATAAAATAAATACGCCGTTGTTAATTATGCATAACGATGCTGATGGACATGTACCTTGGTATCAGGGAATTGAATTCTTTGTGAGTTTAAGACGTTTAGGAAAACCGTCTTGGTTTTTAAATTATAATGGAGAACCACATTGGCCACTAAAAATGCAAAATCGTAAGGATTTCAATCTAAGATTAGCGCAGTTTTTTGATTATTATTTAAAAGGTGCTCAAAAACCAGTTTGGATGGAAAGAGGTGTTCCTGCGATAGAAAAAGGAATCAATCAAGGGTATGAATTAATAAACGATAAAGACTAATGGGTATAAAATTGATTGTAAAAAAAGTAATTTATATTTCTTTCTTCTTTGTTTTAGGTTCGGTTACTGCACAAGATTTTAGTGCTTTTACTTACCGAACTGTAGGGCCAGAAAGAGGAGGAAGGGTTACTACCGTAACCGGAATTCCTCAAATACCGGGAACATTCTATTTAGGAGCTTCTGGTGCAGGAGTCTGGAAATCTGATGATTATGGAGTTTCTTGGAGTAACGTTTCTGATGGATTTTTTGCCACGCCATCCATTGGCGCTATAGAAGTTGCCATTAACGACCCAAACGTTGTGTATGTAGGTACGGGTTCTGATGGACTAAGAAGCAACGTTATTGCTGGGAAAGGTGTTTATAAATCTATTGACGCAGGAAAAACGTGGGATCATATTGGTTTAAAAAAGACAGGGCAAATTGGTGCTGTAGAAATTGACCCTAGAAATCACAATACCGTTTGGGTTGCTGCTATTGGAAACGCCTTTAAAAGCAATGAAGAACGAGGCATTTACAAAAGTACAGATGGAGGGAAAAACTGGAACAAAGTATTATACATTTCTGATAAAGTAGGTTTTTCTGATTTAGAATTACTTCCTAATAACCCAGATATTGTGTATGCTGCTGCTTGGAAAGCAGAACGTAAGCCATGGACAATTATTTCTGGTGGTAATCCTGATGAAGGAGGAATTTACAAATCGATTAACGGAGGAAAAGATTGGGAAAAACTAGAAAATGGTTTGCCAAAGGGCTTAATCGGAAAAATAGATTTGGCAGTTTCTGCCGTAGATTCTAGTATTTTATATGCAGTAATTGAAGCACCAGGAAAAGAAGGTGGTTTGTATAAATCGGTAAATCAAGGAAAATCTTTTGTACAAGTTTCTGATAATATTGGTTTAGTAAACAGGCCTTTTTACTACACAAATGTAGAATTAGACCCAACCAATCCAGATATCGTATTCTCCAACTCAAATCCGTTATTAAAATCTGTTGATGGCGGAAAAACTTGGAAAAGAATGAGCGTCCCTCATGGAGATAATCATGACATTTGGTTGAATCCTAACAATCCCGATTTACTCATTCAGTGTAATGATGGTGGAGCAAATGTATCTCATAATGG